>JAUVBC010000312.1 GCA_030591405.1 Candidatus Zixiibacteriota bacterium | reverse complement strand
TTTCCTTCTGGTAAAAAACCACGGTCTGGATATTACTCTTATATCGGCGGTGATGCTTGTTAATAATTTCATCACAATATTTACAAGCCGGTGGATTGGGTTTATCAGTGATAAATTTGGCGAGAGGTTGGTTCTTGCCGGAAGTTCATTCCTTCTGATATTAATTTTCTGCGGTTATGCCTATGTTGATTTACTTCCCCTTTTAATCGGTTTCTATCTGATTGATAACGTTCTTTTTGGGTCATCAATTGCCTTAAGATCATATCTCAGAAAAATTGCTCCACGTGAGGATCTCACCGGATGTTTATCATTCGGGATGACAGCCAATCATATAACTGCGGTTATAGTCCCGATAGCCGGCGGTATTATCTGGCAGACGGTTGGTTTTCAAGCCACGTTTTTGGCCGGAGCATTGATTGTCTTTGTCGATATGTTATTTTCTTTTAAAGTCCCTCGAAATAATAATGTTTGATTAATTTAACGGCAGACGGGGGCGTCTGCCGGGCACAGAGTTCCTCGTAATAATAATATTTGATAAAAAAAAACGGCAGATGATTATATCCGCCGTTTAAAATTTACTATTTAAGTTAATCTTAATATATAATTGATCCGCCGGTGAATAGATTTGCGGCAGCAACTAACGAGATAAAAATTAGCCAGACAGGGACGATGACATAAGCAAATTTGGCTGCTTTCATTTTATAAAGTGCACCAAACCCGATACAGGTTACTACAATTCTCCAGATAGTGAATGCATCAACTTGGAGGAGGAAATAATAAAGAAACGATCCATCGTCCATCGGTTTTATTATCCCCAAACCGGTGTAGACATAAAATGATCCTTTGGATAAAATTAAAAGTGACCTGACCATATCACCCAAAGTTCCAATAAGCGCCACAAAAGCAACAATGTTTAGAATAGCCCAAAACCTTTCTTTCCCGGCAAAGATGAAATTACCGCTTATCATTCCCAATAATGCGATAAGTGCCCAGGCGGCAAAAATGGCGGCCAAGCCGATCAACGGATAATAGAATTTTATTTTAGCTTCTTCTTCATCTTTGATACTTTTTTCAATACTCTCAATCATCTCAGCATATTGTTCTGCTGAAACTCTATCCTTTAATTGTTCAATATTGGCCCGCATATTAGGTCCCAGATCTTTAATTATAATTGGCCTTGTGAATTGCCCCATTCCCATAGCAATAAGAATCACCAAAACCAGCGGAACAGCCCAGGCAAATTTGTGAAAGGGTGCGGAAAACAATTCAGCCGGAGATGTAAAGACCTGAGTGACAGCCGAGAGTATACTTACCGGTGGTCTATTTCCGCCATCTGATGGAACGGGATTGTCTGATTCCATTTTAGACTCCTGATTTTTAATGATTATTTTTATAAATTAAAATAGATAAACACAAATTTGGTTGGCAATATAAAAATCATTGCGTATTATATCGGGCGTAATGCTTAGCAATAGTCAAACAGTTTATCATTTTGAGGATGTTTTATAATGTCGCACAAAAAGAGATCTATCATCGTTGTCAGGGAATCCGAAATTCAGGGAAAAGGTGTTTTTGCCAAAACCCGCATCCGCAAAGGTCGTTGTATTATTGAGTATACCGGTGAAAGAATCACTCCCGATGAGGAAACGCGCCGTTATGACGATGAAGCAATGGAGCGGCATCATACATTTTTATTCCATGTCGATGAAGAGACAACTATTGACGGAGCTGTCGGTGGATCCGATGCCCGCTTTATCAATCACTCCTGCGACCCCAACTGCGAAGCTGTTGACGATGAGGGTAGGATTTATATCTATGCTATGAAAACAATTCATGGCGGTGATGAGCTACTTTATGATTACAATTTTGAGCTCGATGAAGACGATGACGAAGAGATCACCAAGCGCTATGTCTGTCACTGCGGTTCACCCAATTGCCGGGGTACTATTTTAAATACCGAAGCAACAGAATAACTTTAACTGAAAATCCTTATGTGTCGATTTCTGTTAAATCAAAACCGAGATACGAAACAATTAAATTCAAATCAGCTCCTTGATCTGATACGCTCAGAAAATATTATAAAATTTCATAAATCAATAAACGGTTATGCACCGACTCCGCTGGTGAAACTTCCGGCACTTGCTGAAAAACTTGGAGTGGGGGAGATCTTTGTCAAAGATGAATCTCATCGATTTGATTTAAAAGCTTTCAAATGTATGGGAGCATCGTATGCCATCTACCGTGTTATAAAAAAAATGTGGGAGCAAAAATTCGGCGTTCTCTTTGAGGTGGATAATTTGTTTCAACCAAAGGTCCTGGACAGATTGGAGCTTCCTGTATTCTGTAGTGCAACCGACGGCAACCATGGTCGGGCTGTTGCCTGGTTTTGTAAACTTATTGGACAAAAAGCAATAATCTATCTGCCCAAAAACACAGTTAAATCACGAATAGAAAATATTAAAAACGAAAACGCCGATGTTATTATTGTCGATGGTCATTACGATAGTGCCGTTGCGCTGGCAGAATCAGATGCCGCTCGATTCGGCTATCAGGTGATTGCTGACACATCCTATAAAGGCTATCATGAAATTCCCGGGTATATCACCGCCGGTTATTCTACTATTTTTTCAGAACTTCCAAATGATTTAGAATTTGATTTTGGGTGTGTCCAGTCGGGAGTGGGAAGTTTTGCGGCATCGGCATTACTTTATTTTAAAAACCATCCCAAACATTCTCATGCTAAATGGATCAATGTCGAACCAACCGAAGCCGCCTGTCTCTTTGATTCAATCTCAGACGGAGGGATGGTAAGTTCTCAAGGTAATCTGAAAACAATTATGGCCGGACTCAATTGCGGGACACCATCGGAGATTGCCTGGCCGGTTATTAGAGATGGAATGGATGCCTTTATGTCGGTTTCAGATGAATATGCCAAAAAAGCGATGCGAAAGTTTTATTACCCCGAAAACAGCGACACTAAAATTATATCAGGTGAGTCGGGAGCTGCAGGATTGGCCGGACTATTGGCACTCTTGGATAAAGATGAGTTTAAAGATAAACTGAACATTAATAATTCAAGCAGGATTCTTTTGTTTAACACCGAGGGTGACACCGACCAAGACAATTTTTGTGAAATTGTATCCTGAGAATGTGAT
>JAUVBC010000105.1 GCA_030591405.1 Candidatus Zixiibacteriota bacterium | reverse complement strand
GGGATTGGATAACATTAGACACGGTTGATGCCGATACGGCGGTTGTTATCTGTTCCACCGATGAATGCGATACACTACCAGTCGACACCCTTGCTTTTACTACCGACAGTATGGATGTAAACTGTATCAGAGTAATAACCGACTCCAATTATATGATGCGGGATTCGCTGGTTCTGGATACTTTTGTTCATACTTATATCGAGTTTGATTTTGTTGCTCTGCTGGTGAATACTGACACGGCCATGCGTTATGATACGGTTACAATTTACAGCGATTATGATGAAGCGAGTGATATCTGGTTGACCGAGGTGGATAGTATTTATGAGATTCGGCCATTTACCGGTTATGACCATGATTTGATTTATACGTATGATGAATGGTTTATTAAAGTAGACAAATTTATTAACTCATTTGAAGAGAGTCCCGATCTTGCTGATGCTGCCGATGATTTTACTCCGGAATATGATAAAAAATGGCATTATAAAGGATGGGTGCTTTCTCCGTATTTATCCCCGACATCATCGTTTGCCAAATTGAGTCAACCTAATTGGGCGCCATTCTATATTGGCACGGAAATTTCGCCACTTGATGCGCCGATGATCTCAACCGGAACTTTTAAGAGATTTGATCAGCCGGATGATGGAAATCCATATACCGACAATCATCGTGTTCCGCCGCTTCCGGGTGAAGATTTCCTCTTAAATCTGCCGACCGGGGTTTCCTCTATTGCGTTTTGCAGTCCCGGGTATAATGAAGGTAAAGTTATGGTAACATTGGAACCTGATAATTTTACCAACGATTCAACCAATTTTCCATTGATTCTTTATATTGGTGATATGCCGAGGTGGGATGAAGTATCATTTGGCGGAGAGCATTCACAACGGACATTGTCGTTTGATATGTCGAACTGGTCTTCGGGTCAGTCGGGTCTTGGCGCCGGATTCCCGTTGATTAAAGTGACTTATATCAGAGAGTAGTCTGATTTTTGGATAATTTAAAAGCCCCGTTTGTAACGGGGCTTTTTTATTGGTGGCATAATTTACATTATTTTACTTTATTGATATGAATATTTTATCATATTGGAAGTAAATACATAAAATTGATGCAACTTTTAAATTCTGGCGTCGTCAGATAGAGTGGAGATAAAAAATATGGAAAACAACATTCAAACCTCACAAACTTCCGAACAAATAGAACAGCCGGGATTGATATCCCAAATAATGATGGTGTTCTCCGAACCGTCAAAACTATTTGGAACTTTGACCGGCAAGACTGCCTGGCTGATTCCATTTATTATTATTGCAATTGTAACCGGTGTGGTAGCGTATTTTACAACGCCGTTGATTATTGAAAGCAGATTTGAAGCTCTTATGGATAAATTTGCAGATAATCCCCAGGTTTTATCCTACATGGAACAGGCATATGAAGATGAAAAAGCAAATCCTTTCAAATGGTTTTATCCGCTGATTTGGACCATAGCACCATTTATATTTTTATCAATAGTTTCGGTTATTGGCCTAATTACTGGAAATTTTGTCTTTGGCGGAAAATCAAATTTTTGGCTGGTATTTGGAGTAGTAACCTATGCGGCGCTTATAGGATTGCTTGGCGATGCCGTTCGTGGGATACTAATGATAACCAAAAACAGTGCTTATGTGTATACCGGATTGGGGTTGTTGAAACCTGTTGATGATGGATCCGTTCTGTATTATCTCTTTAGTCAGGTTGATTTATTTTCAATTTGGAGGGTTATTGTTACAGGTATTGGACTCGGAGCCATATATAGGATGAGTTCGGAAAAATTTGTATATAGTTTATTAATTATATGGGGACTATTTATCGTAATAGTCGCATTTCTAAATAGTTATGTTCTTTACGGTGGAATACAATATTAATATTAAATTGAGACTTATGGGAGAAGATATGATGCCTTTCGCCAACCAAAAAACATTGATGTTAACAGGGCCGTTGCTCTTACTGTCTTTAACTGTTTCAGCCGAAACATTGACTCTTGACCAGTCCATTGAGCTGGCTCTGAAGAATCATCCTACTGTTATAAGTGCCAGAGGAAATGTCAAAACTGCCAACGCCGGTGTCTGGAACGCTGCCGGTAATTTCTTACCGAGAGTTTCTGCCAGTGGTTCGGTCTCAGAGACCAATTCTTATAATCCAATAAAGGAAAATAAGGGATATTCTCTTGGCGCTTCTGCAAATTTGACTCTGTTTAATGGTGGTCAAAATATATTCAATTATTTGGGCGCAAAGGCTGGCAAATTATACAGCAAAAACATGTCTGAAATGACGCAGCAGGATTTGATTTTGGAAGTAAAGAGACGGTACTTTAATTATTTGGCGGCCATAAAAACAAAAGAGATGCGTGAGGAATCGGTCAAACAAGGGGAAGAAGGATTAAAGCTGGCTGAATCAAAATTTGAAGTTGGCTCTGCGTCAAAATCGGATGTTCTGAAAGCAAAAGTGCAATATGGGCTTGATAGAATTAGTTTTATAGATGCTGAAAATGCCATTGAAAATGCCCGCTCTTATTTAACTTGGTTAATTGGTTTGGATATTAATTCCAATGCCGACTTTTCTCCTACATACACAACCAAGGAATATACTGGTGTTGAAAGTGACGCCCTAAATTTTGGCCTTAGTAATTATCCCGGTTTATTGGCCGCTGAAAATAGCCTAAGTCAAGCAAAAAATACTGTTAAGTCGGCATGGGGAAAATTTTTACCAACGGTTTCGGCATCATTAAGTAAATCATATTCCAATCATTTTTGGCATCAGGTTAAAGAATTTAATAATGATGATGGATCATGGACGATTGGAACAACAGTGAGCTTGCCGATTTTTGAAAATTTCAGCAGGAAATATACTTTATCCAGCGCTAAGGCAAATCTTAATAATGCTCGGGCAAGTTTTTATTATGAGAAAAATAATGTATCCAGAATAATTAAAGAAGCTTATCGAAATATGAATCGCGCCAAAGAGATGTTGGTTGTTGCCAGTGAGACTGAAGCGAGTGCGCGCGAAGATATGTCTTTGACACAGGAAAAATATAATCTCGGTGCGGCAACGATACTTGAATTGCTTGATTCCAGAGTTAGCTTGATTCGTGCTCAGAATGATAAGATACAATCAGAATTTGACTATAACATAGCTGTGGCGACGCTTGAGAATGCCATGGGTGTAAGGTGATAATAATCTAAGATTTTGGAGGATCGATAATGAATTTTCGAAAAAATAAAAAATTGTTAATGATTCTGGGGGGGATCGTAGTTGTCGCTATTATTGTTGGCAATATCGTCAGCAGCGGCGAGAAAACTACCAATGTTAAAACGGAATTGGTTGAGATAATTGACATTACCGAAGAAGTATCGGCTTCCGGTTATGTTCAACCACAGACCCGGGTTAACATCACCGCTGAGGTAACGGCCGAGATAATTGGCATCCCGGTTGTTGATGGTCAACAAATTTATAAGGGTGACCTGCTGGTCCTGCTCGATACGGTTCAGCTTCAGAAAGATGTTGATCAGAGTCGGTATGCTTTAAATGAGATTAAATCCCGTATGGAGGGTGCCCGAGCGACTTTTAGGCAGGCCAATGAAGAGTATGAACGTCAAAAACAGTTGTTTGAAAGAGATTTGACTTCAGTAAGAGTATATAATGATGCAGAGTACGCATATCTAAATTACAAGTATAGTTTGGAAGCAATGGAGAGTCAGACAAAATCGGCAAGGGCTCGTTATGAAAAGGCTGTGGACTTTCTTAACAGGACCAGTATCGCGGCGCCGATGGACGGTATTATCACTTATATAGATGCCGAGGTTGGTGAGATCGCTCCTGCTCAAAACGCTTTTACTCAGGGCAGAACCTTAATGACAATATCCGATATGTCCTCATTTGAGGTAGAAGTTGATGTTGATGAAACTGAGATTATTAAAATCGCCCTGGGGCAGGAAGCCAAAATTGAAATTGATGCCTTTATTGATACGGTTTTTGCCGGTGAGGTTATTGAAATCGGAAATACAGCAATTATGAGCGGCTCGGGAACACAAGATCAGGCAACCAATTTTAAGGTCAAAGTCTTATTTAAAGAAACAAATACTCTTATCAGACCCGGGATGTCAGCCACCGTTGATATTGAAACCAATAAAATAATGGACGCTCTCTCAGTTCCTTACGGTGCCATCGTGATGCGTTCGCTTGATGCCGATTCACTGGCCAAAGCAGATGATTCCGGAGGATTTGTTGCGACTGCGCACGCGGCAACAAGCGAGGATTCTCTTGAAGTAGTTAAAAAATCAAAGAAGAAAGACAAAAAAGAGAAAAAAGAAGTCAAAGGTGTTTTTGTTGTCAGCGATGGTGTCGCCAAATTTGTACCGGTTGAAACCGGTATCGCCGATCAGAAAAGTATCGAAGTGGTGATGGGAGTCAATGAGAGCGACACGGTTATAACCGGACCTTTTAAAACTCTCCGATCAATTAAGAATGGTGATAAGGTCGAATCTGAGAAAAATGAAGAAAAAGACTTGGATTAAGATATGTCTCTAATCGAAACAAAAGATATTTGGAAAACCTATGATATGGGCAAAATCCAGGTGCATGCTCTTCGAGGGATTTCTATTGAAATAAATAAGGGTGATTATATTGCCATTATGGGTCCGTCCGGATCGGGCAAATCGACTCTGATGAATCTGGTTGGATGTCTTGATACGCCGAGTAAAGGTGAGTACTATTTTACCGGCAATCGCGTTAGTCAGATGGAAGAAGATGAACTGGCAACAATCCGTAACAAAGAAATCGGTTTTGTCTTTCAGACATTTAACCTGATGCCAAGAGCAACTGCCTTTCACAATGTCGAACTCCCTTTGATTTATAATGGGAGCTCAAAAGAAGACAGAGATGAAAAAACTCGTAAAGCTTTGGCGGCGGTTGATCTGACCGACCGGATGATGCACCGTCCTAACGAATTATCAGGTGGACAAAGACAGCGGGTGGCGATTGCACGAGCGCTGGTAAATGAACCATCATTAATTCTTGCCGATGAGCCAACCGGTAATCTGGACACGAAAACCGGTTTGGAAATTATGCAGCTTTTCTCTCGATTGCATAAGGAAGGTAACACGATTATTATTGTCACTCATGAGCGGGATGTGGCCACCTATGCCGATCGAATTCTGTTTATCAGAGACGGACAGATTGAAAGCGATGAACTCGTTTCTACAAATGAAAAGAAAATAAACGGTACCATCATATGATATTCTGGGAAATATTTAAAATGGCCGCCAATGCCCTGCGAATTAATCGGATGAGGACGATTTTGACTCTGCTGGGTGTAATAATTGGTGTTTCATCGGTGATTACTATTATTTCGGCACTTGACGGTTTGGAACAATCGATAAGGGCCGAATTGGAGTTTCTGGGTCCGTCAACATTTATTGTTGCCAAAATGGGCATTATTAGGAGCGACGAAGATTTTTTCGAAGCGTTAAAGCGTAAGCCATTAAAGTATGAATATGTAAAAGCAATTGAAGAAGGCTGTGATAAGTGCGTCAAGGTAGCGGCATCGTCAAGCGCATTCGATACGGAAATTAAATACCGCAATAATAAATTACGGAATGTTCAGGTTCGAGGAAGTGAATATAATATAATTGATATTATCGATTTCGAACTGGGGCAGGGCAGGTTTTTTACAGCTGAAGAAGATTTGACACGTCGGCATGTTGTCTTTATCGGTACTACTATTCAAGATGAACTGTTTCCGGGCGTAGATCCGATTGGCAAGTCATTAAAAATCAATAATGTCAAGTATGAAGTTATCGGTATTGCCAAGAAAAAGGGGTCGAGTTTTAATGATGATGCTGATAGAGTTGTGTTCGTTCCATATCATACATTTGTAAAGCAGTTCGGACACCCTCGTGGACGGATGAGTATTTTTGTAAAGGCTAATTCGGTTGAGGATGTTCCCGACGCGATGGACCAGGTGCGGAATGTTCTTAGGGCTCGCCGCCATGTTGCTTACGAAAAAAAGGATGATTTTGGAATAGTCACGGCCGATGCGGTAATGGCAGTTTTAAATGATATTACTAAATTCTTAAGGATGGGACTGGTTGGTGTGTCATCAATAGCTTTGATAGTTGGCGGAATTATAATTATGAACATAATGATGGTATCGGTGACCGAACGGACGCGCGAAATCGGTATTCGCAAATCAATTGGCGCCCGGCAAAAAGATATTCTGATGCAATTTTTATATGAATCGCTGATTCAATCATTGGGGGGAGGAGCAATTGGCATTGCCATCGGAGTGATATTGGGAAAAATTCTTATCAGTCTGATGAATTTTGATATGACGCCATCGGTATCTGCCATTATTGTCGGACTAACAATATCAACCGGTGTGGGACTTTTCTTTGGAATCTACCCGGCTATGAAAGCGGCTAAAATGCAGCCGGTTAAAGCCTTAAGCTATGAGTAATAAATAATGACGACTGTTGAATTAAAAGAAGGTGTTTTACTGGCACTTGATTCACTGAAATCAAACAAGTTTCGTTCCGGCCTGACTATTCTGGGGGTATTGATCGGTGTCTGGTCGGTGATTGCAATGACCTCGCTGGTGAATGGATTGGACGGTGCTGTTCAGGATTCTATTGATAAAATAGGCAGTAATGTTCTGTTCGTCGATCGTTTTCCGCCCAATACCGATCACCATGATATGACCGAAGAAGAGCGGAATCGGAAATGGATAACAACTATGGAAGCTGACGCCATTGTCGAGAACTGCCCGGCAGTGTCAGCGGTCTCACCGGAGAATCATCATTGGGGCCAGGGCCGGGATGGAAATTCGGTCAAATATAAGGGGCGCAAGGCTAATCGTCCCGCTTTGGTCGGGGTGCGCCCGGAATATCAGAAGGTACATAATCTATCAGTCAGCGCCGGTCGTTTTATTAGTTTTACTGATAATGAATTTAAAGCGATGGTCTGTGTTATCGGTTCTGATGTTAAAGAGGTGTTGTTTCCCAATGAGGATCCAATAGACAAACAGATTCGAGTGAATAACTATCGTTTTACGGTTATTGGTGTCAGAGAGAAGCTGGAGGCAATGCTTGGAGATAACAGCGAAAATAATAAAATTGCCATTCCGTTACAAACCTATGAAAAAATACTGCCGTGGGACGAGGCATTAACTTTGATGGTCAGTGCCAAT
>JAUVBC010000077.1 GCA_030591405.1 Candidatus Zixiibacteriota bacterium | reverse complement strand
TTCTTCAACGTGGTCAACATCTTCATCATGATCGTCATGTCCCGCTTCTTCAACGTGGTCAACATCTTCATCATGATCGTCATGTCCAAGCTCATCATGAACTTCCATGGTGTCATCGTGGTTATCATGATCGACCTGGGCCAACCCAATCGAGATTAACCAGGGTATAAGTAAAATAAGTAAAAATATTAAAATCTTCTTAAGCATCTTTTAATTCTCCTTTGTAACATGCATGGTGATACCGGTGAGATTTTCCAATGCAATAATCTGTTCCTGAATCGTTAGAAGCAGATCATTATGTTCGAAATTAAGATCGTTGAGCGCTCTTTCAGCTTCAAGCAGTTGCGTAAAAGGAACCCGACCGGCCTCATAAGCCTGCTGCAATGTTCGATAAGCTTTTTCTGCCGTTGGCAGGAGCAATGAATCCAATGTGCCATGACTGTGAACAAGATTCTTAACCCGGATCGAATGAAACTTAATATTTGAAATCGTCTCAGTCCTGCTTTGTTCCAGGTCATATTCCATTGATCGCAGTTGTGCATCCAAACTCTTCAGCGTTCCCTGATTTCGGTTAAATAATGGAATTGGCAATGACACACCAAAAATAAAGGATTTGGAATTATTCACTTCCAATCTTTTAAAACCGCCACTAAGCGTAACAGCAGGACGTGCCTCTGCAATTGACATCGCTTTTTCGGCTCGTAAAATTTCCAACTCACTTCGTTTTTGGATTATATCGCGAGTGGAATCGGTTCCATTCGATAAAAGAGTGATCCTATCAAACAGATTAATAAAATCAGACTCTGCCCCAGTTGTAACTTTCAGACCCGAAACTTTTCCCTTCCACATTGATACTAAAATCGCTTCGGCGGCATCAACATCCATCATCGCCTGATCAAGAGCCAGCAATGCCCGTTGTTCTTCAAGCTGGGCTAGTAGAAATTCAGACTGAAGGGCGGCACCCCGTTCAAGTCGGTAATTTGTATTTTCAACGATCTCCCTGGCCAGTTCAACTGATTTATGGGACAACCTTACACTCTGCTGGGCATGAGCAAGAGCATAATATCGCCGCTTTGTTTCAAGATAAAGATCAAAGGTCAATAGTTTCACCTGTAATTCGGCATCATCTATTTGAGCCTGCGCGATATTTTTTCTGGCACTCCGCTGCCCGAAAAACTCAAACTCCTGAGCCAGTGAGATAGAGAATTCGGATTCTTTGAACCCCGGGGAATCCCAGCCAACCTCATCAAATTCCACACCCAATTCCGGATTGGCCCAAAGTCCTGCTTGTTTCAGGTTGCTCTCAGCTGCAATTAACTGATATTCAAACGATTTCAGGGCCGGGTTGGCGGAAGCAACAAGTTGAAATGCATCATCAAGTGAAAATACTGAATCGTTTGAAGCCGAACTTATCGCCGAAGTATCAAACAGCGCCTGCCATGAATCCAAAGCGACCAAATCAGATGGTATAATCAACATCGCTGTCAAAATGGAAGCTATAATTATCTGTAATTTTCCTTTCATCTACAATTCTCCAAATAGGTTGATACAATTTCCAACATTAACCTTCGTAAGGTTATGCGGTGGTGCTAATTGGCTATTAAATGAGAGAAATATTTAACAACGAAGAATAGTTGTTGTTATCGAAAAAGTAGGAGGGCTCTGGCCATAAGCCAGATAGAATTTTATATGTTGGGAATTGCTATTCTTTGAGGAAATCTGGTTCGCACAAGCATTGATTGGGAGTTCAAAAGAAATTTGTCCCAACCAATCAAAATCAGTTTGTTCAATACGATTTGTCCAGAGAGGGCTGTCAAGTTCAATATCTAAGCAAGGCGAGCAATCCGCAAGTTCGCCATGTTGTTCGCCAAGAAGAGCCGCTTCACAGCTATTTTCAGCTTCTCCGCAACATGGCAGACAAATCGTTTCAAATAATATCTGACCATCGTCCGCGATACAAAGAACATTACTGTCCCCAACTATGGTCATACCAACCAGAATTATCAGACAAATCGGCCAGGCAAGTATTTTCTGAAGCTTATTATTCATTGGCAATTAATATAATATAAATTCCATTTTTGTCAACTTGTTCTTCTGTTAGACATCTATATGCAGATATGGTTCCAATAGATTAGCAGCAACCATTAGCTTACGATATACTGATAACTAAATCGATACAACTCCATGGCTTTCAATACGTCGGCTAAAAACCTTGCCAATAACCGGTTCAATCCGTATATTATTAGATACTATTACTTTCAGGCGGCCAAATCCAATAGATCCTGTCGTCAGGCTATATTTGTCTGGAGGATACATTTATGAAAATAAGTGGCAATGTTAAATATGCAGCATCAACAATTACTTTATTGTTTTTTATTATTCTCTTTTCGGTATCAGATTCTGCCTCGGATAAAGAGAGTATTAATATAAAACTATCCTCTACCGCTTTGAGCTTTACGCAAAATAACGGACAATGGGATAACAACCTGTTATTTCAATCGAAAGCGTCCGGCATGGTGATATGGTTTGGTCAAGATAAAATATATTATCAAATTACTCGAACATTACCAAATCGCAAACATACGCAACAAAACAGTGATATTTCTCAAAAGCATAAATATGATCTTGCTCCCGGCAAAGTCGAATCAAAGATAATTCATCTTTCTTTTATCGATGCCAATTTAAATCCTAATATTTCAGGATTAGAACCAATAAATTACAAATGTAATTATTTTATGGGAAGTAATCCCGATCAATGGCAAACCGATGTTCCCAACTTCGGCTCCATTCTTTACAGAAATATTTATGATGGCATCGATTTGAAATATTATGGCAACGGAAAACAGCTGGAATATGATTTTATCATTGCACCGGAAGCCGACCCATCAAAAATAAAAATCAAATACGAAGGTGCCCAAAATATCTCAATTGATAATTCCGGCCGGTTGATAATCAAGACTAATTGGGGTGAAATACTCGAGGCCAAACCTGTTATTTACCAAAAACAAAACAAAAATAAATTGTTTATTGCCGGTGAATTTGAATTTTTCTCAGAAAATGTAATTGGTTTTAATCTCAATTCCGATTATGATCATGCCCTGCCGCTTATTATCGACCCAACTCTCAGCTACAGTACCTACCTTGGCGGAGGGAGTGTCGATATCGGGAACAATATAGCCGTTGACTCTGATGGAGATGCTTACATCGTCGGCAAAACCAGTTCTACCGATTTCCCAACACTTAATCAGTATCAAAGTGATCAAACCACCTATGACGCCTTTGCTACCAAACTTAGCAGCGATGGCAGCACTCCGATCTACAGCACATATCTTGGTGGAGATAGTTATGATGAGGCTTTTGATATTTCTGTTGATGCCGATGGAAATGCTTATATCACCGGTTATACCCGTTCAACCAATTACCCCATTGAGAATGAATATCAAACCGATCAAATTGGTGCCGATGTTATTATTACCAAGCTCAACAGCACCGGGAATGGACTAATATACAGTACATATCTTGGTGGTGATGGGGACGATATCGGTTATGCAATTACAATTGACGCCGACAATTACGCCTACCTGACCGGGACCACGATATCGTCTGATTTCCCAACCCTGAATCAGTATCAAACGAATCAGCTATATTATGATATTTTTGTAACAAAACTAAATACTACCGGTGATGATCTCGTGTTTAGTACATATATCGGAGGCGGACAAGACGAGACCGGATATGACATAGGCCTTGATTCCGACAATAATGTTTATTTAACCGGTGAGACATTTTCCACCGATTTCCCGACTCAGAATCAGTATCAAATCGATCAGGGTTTATGGGATGCTTTCCTGCTCAAACTAAACAGCCTGGGAAACAGTTTGGGTTATAGTACGTATTTGGGAGGAACTGGAGATGATCATGCATATGGACTGGGCGTTGATAATGACCACACAGTTTATGTCACCGGCAGTACAGAATCCAACGATTTCCCCATTCTAAATCCTTATCAGACCGACCAGATCGGCGAAGACGTTTTTGTCACCAGGTTTAATGAGTTTGGCAATGGATTAATTTACAGCACTTATCTGGGTGGTACCGGCGATGAAATTTCGCATGCAATTGATATCGATAATTATGGCTCGGCTTATATAACCGGTTCGACATCAAATGATAACTTTCCAACCGAAGGTTCGCTGCAAATTTACCAGGGCGGCCTTGATGTTTTTATAAGCAAGCTGGGGCCTGATGGCGATGCACTTAGTTTCAGCAGTTATCTTGGTGGTAATGCCGATGACATTGCCTATGGGATTGCACTTGATAATGATGCCAATGCCTATATTACCGGTTATACTTTCTCAACCGATTATACTACGCTAAATCCCTATCAGACCGATATGGTTCATGCTGATGTTTTTGTAACAAAAGTAGAAATTGGCTCTTTTATTTGCGGCGACGCTAACCGCGATGAGGGTATTAATATACTCGATATTGTTTATATCATAAACTATAAATATAAGGGCGGCCCGCCTCCCGAACCGCTCGAATCGGCCGACGTCGACGGTGTTGTTAATATTAATATTCTCGATGTGGTTTATCTGATCAACTTCAAATACAAATCCGGACCGGAACCGAATTGTTCATAATATTGATTTATATCTTAACTAAATTATAATCGACTTTTCAAAAAACTAAATTCGTCCAACCATCCGTATTTTTGATTGTTGTGCCGCTGGGGAAATGATTATGCCCATCATATTCAGGAGGGATAAGAATTTCAATTCGAAATTTCAGGATATCAGATTGTAATTTTGATTGTAATATTTGAATCTCGGTCCCTTCTCTGGGGAACATCGACATCTCAAATGCTTCATTATTGTCTTGCCCAATAGAATCAATCAGATGACTTCTAAGATTTTGATCCCAGCGTGATTCGTTGGCGTACCATCCATCGGAATATCCCCAGATGAAACTGGCGTCATCCTCGTCGGCTAAACCCGGTTTTAGTAGTCTCTCTCCGAGTTGAGCCGAGACATGAAGCTGCAAGATAGTACTGTCGTTTAGCTGAAAAAAGGCGTTAGGAACCGATATTGCATAGATAGGCGTATAGACACCGAGATAAAAATGTCCTCTGTATTTTTTAAAATAAAGCGTTATTGAATCGTTCATCGGCACCATCAAGGCATCGTCCCATTCACCTTCTGAAAACATTCCATCTAATAAAACCGGGTTGCCGTTACCCTGAGGAATATTAATTACAACATTGGGATTTGATTTGACCGGTTGATCGACTTCATAAACGCAACCCAAACTTATCAAGAGGGTAAAAAACAGTACAATACAAATCGTTATAAATAGTCCTCTCATAAAATACTCCTGCTAAGATTTACTATAAGTAACTAAATAACAATTATATTGTTATATAAAAATTTATTGGATTATACTTTAAAGTTGTTAAACTCCCTCGATCAACTGTTTATATAATCCTGTTTATAACTTTTTTTCTTATCCCATCCGCGCAAATCGATTCCAAACTCCAGATACGATTTCAGGTTGGTCATAAAAAATGTCCATCCCTGCAAACAGCCGCGATGCATGTTCCACTTTTCTACCGGAGTTGTTTTCATATTGTACTGCAGGAGTTCACAGATACATCCTTTCCCATCTTTTTTGAATTTGACCGTCACCCGCTCACTCTTGTTACCAAATGGAAATGTGAATGATTTATTTTTTGAGATAGATATTATTTTATCATCCATTTTGTCGCCAGCAAGCCATTCGTAATAAATCCGGCCGTTTCTTTTCGGCTCAATAATAGTTTTCACAGTGAACCATCTTGAGACAATATTATCGTTGGTCCAGGCATCAAATACTTTTGAAACCGGTACATTGATAAAAATCCTTAATCTAAATTGTGACCAATCTCTCTTTTTTTCCGCCATATTATCCTCCATTTGGAAATTTGGATTTTTGTTAGATTCATTTATATACGAAATAAGACTTATTTTTAAAAATTATTATATTCAGGAATGGCCGTTAATATCAGTGGTCAAATTTGCTATAGATTCCTGGTTAAATTCCTATTGACGGAATAGTAAGTAAAGAGTTATACTTTTTCAGGCAAATTAATAATTAGTATAAGAAAGGGATTAAAATGAGCAAAACAGAAGAAAATCTGAAAGCTGCCTTCGCAGGTGAATCACAGGCGCGAAACAAATATACGTACTTTGCCAAAGTCGCAAAAAAAGAGGGATACCATTACATAGCCAAGATATTTGAAGAGACTGCTGATAACGAAAGTCGTCATGCGAAAGACGAATTTATTCTTTTAGGTGGTCTTGGCGATACAGCGGCCAATCTGAAAGAGGCTATGGACGGCGAGCATTATGAAACTGTCACGATGTATCCCGATTTTGCCAAAGATGCCGAAGAAGAAGGTGACATGAAAGCAGCCGCTCTTTTCAAAATGATCGCCAGAGTCGAAGAGCATCATCGCGATCGGTATCAGAAATTGCTTGACAGAATGAAAAGCGGGACGGTATTTACTCGCGAGAAATCGATTAAATGGAAATGCAGTGTCTGTGGTTATATTCATGAAGGTACCGAACCGCCGCCAAAATGCCCTTGCTGCAAACATCCGAAAGAATATTACGAACCGGCTGATATGGAAACTGATATCTAAGGAGTCCTGAATGGCTGTTTACAAATGCGATCTTTGCACAACAAATAGCGAGATCTCGGGCCATACTGATATTGAGCATGTTTAGAAATATAATTTTGGACATATAATTAATATAACCGTCTTGATAATGAAACTTATTAATTACGGAGGGGAATATGGGTTACAAAATAACAGCAATCAGTCTATCACTTTTATTGATTCTTTTATTTTTGGCATGTGGATTAAACGAGAGTTCAAAAGAGAATACGCAGGACGAGGATCGCCAAGAACTGGAAGCTCTGTATAGTCAAATAGAAAATATAATCGGTGATGCTTCATCCGACGATCCGGCTAATTGCCGAGTGATTGGATTTGGTGCTAAACCGTGTGGCGGACCTTGGAGTTACCTCGTTTATTCTGTTATTGATACCGACACCCTTTTATTGAAGGCTAAGGTCGATTTACATTATTTAAAAGAAGATGCCTACAATCATAAATGGGGAGTATGTTCCGACTGTGTTGCTATTGGACCACCGCGCCTGATCTGCGAAAACGGCCATTGCACAACTGTGTATTAATATTATTATTCGGTATTCTCCGGGTTTTGATATTTGGTTTTAACGCTGCCTTGATACATCTCAAATTTTAATAACCGACACTCAATCGGGCCGTTGTACATCTCTATCCGTCGTGACGCTCTCAGGCCGATATGTTTGGCCGCATCCAGATTCCCGGTAAAAATATAAGCGTCATATCCGCTATAGTTTTGTTTCAGGGTATCCCCGATCGACTGATAAAAATTCATGATATCTTCAACCGACATCCGTTTCCCATAAGGTGGATTGAAAATCAAAGTCCCGGGTGGATCAGGTGGAATGAAATCACTAAACTCGCTCTGTTTAAAAACAATATCCCGGCCGACTCGGGCTCTTCGAGCATTGTCGGTTGCGACCTGAATCTGTTCTGACGACATATCGGATCCTACTAATTTAAAATCGAGCTTCGGTTTGATTGACTCGTACGCCTCATCCTGAATTTTTCTAAAAAGAAGCTTATCAAAACCGGGCCAGTTCATAAACCCGAATTTTTCGCGGGTTAATCCCGGTGCAATATTGCGCGCCAGAAGAGCCGCTTCGATAACAATCGTCCCGGAACCGCACATCGTATCGACTAATGGACTCTTTTTATCCCATCCCGAATGCAGCACCATCCCGGAGGCAAGAATTTCGTTTAATGGTGCCTCGCCGGTTCGGGTTCGATACCCCCGCTTAAACAACGGTTCACCCGATGAGTCAAGTGCGAGCGAACATTCATCACGATAGATATAAAGATTTATTTTCAGGTCAGGATTTCTGACATCAACCGACGGCCTTCTTCCCGTCTTTTGTCTAAAATAATCGGCGATGGCGTCTTTGGTTTTCTGTGCAACAAACAAAGAATTATTGAATCCCGAATCATTAATAATGGCATCAATAGAAAAGGTTTGATTCGGATTAAAATAGTCCCGCCAATTAATTTTAAAGACTTCTGAATACAAATCATGTTCATTTCCTGCCCTGAAATTGAAGATCGGCTTCAATATTCTGGTCGCTGTCCGGCACCATAGGTTGGCTTTATATAATAATTTAATATCGCCATAAAATTCAACCGAGCGATTCATCGGTTTGATATTCTGAGCACCGAGAGCAGTCAGCTCATCCGCCAATATATCCTCTAAGCCGAATAATGTCTTGGCGATCATCCGAAACGGTTTTGTATCTTTTTTATAGACAGTCATAATCATGGAAGGAATCGCTTTTTTGGTTGAATGTCAATCAGTATGTTCTACCCACCTCTATGTGCTGTCGGGTCGCCGCACCCGACAGTTTCCCGTGCTTTTACAGCGCCGTCAGGAACCCCTTCCTGACGGAATCTTCCTTTGGGGCAGTTCTCGTAGATTTGGGAGCCGTGCCGTAGGTCCTGAAGAATGAAGGGCGCTCCAGACAATTCAATTCCAGTAAGCGACAGTTTCGACAATTTTACTACAAAATTTTGTACCGACCTGCCATTTTAGCACAAATAATTCCTTATAATCTTTGGCCTTTCTTGGCTTTACAGCAAAATGGGTTCGCTTTTCCGATTTATATTATTATTTGCAAAAATGGCTTTCCTCCTCCAAAGGACAGGCGTTTTTCCGATTTTTGTTTTTTC
>JAUVBC010000238.1 GCA_030591405.1 Candidatus Zixiibacteriota bacterium | reverse complement strand
TTTCCATCATATAGATATATTATAAAATGGCTGGCTCGCGCCGGACAGTTGGAGAAAGCAGAAAAGTATAAATCAATGTATATCAGATTTTCTCCGTCCGATTCAACCCAAACACGGAATTTGGAACTACTCGATAGTCTTATTATCAATAAAGGCAGATGAAAGCAGTCAAAAAAACTCAAAAAAAACACCCGGTTGTTCACCGGGCGTTTTCTTATATAATTTAATATATATTATTTTTCTTCTTCAACCATCACATGATCGCGATCATGGCCGCTTTCCAAAACTCTGGTGAATTCATCACGGTCCTGCAGCAATTTTACAGCTTCAAGAATCGTCTTGTCGGTTTTGAGGATGATCTCTTCATAGACTCCACGCTGTCCGGCAATTTTGCTGGTGATCTCTCTTTTGATTGCTTTTTCGATATACTCCGATGAATTGACAAAATCCTGCTCTTTTTCGTTGGTAATCAGCTCTGCAAAATCATCAAGGGCCGGCATATAAAGCGAATCTTTCTTTTCATCGCTGATCGCCTTTTTCAACTCATCAAGTGAATATTCAAGAGAGGTCTTGTATGTAAATTCTTTTTCTTTCATAAAATCTTTAAATTCGGAAACTATCTCATCAGTGACTTCAAAGCCGGTTGTTAAATCTGGATGTTCCGCATACTGTTTGACCGCAAAATCAAAGAAAGTTCCTCTTCGCTCAAGGGCTAGTTCAATCGGCTTATAAACATCTTCGTGAGTCAATTCAACATCCGGTAAAATCCCGCCGCCGCCATAAACTACCCGGCCGCTGTTGGTGTAATATACTTCCCGGTCGGAGGTGGTCAGCGAATCAACCTTTGTTTCTTCGTCGATTTCAGCCACAGCGTCTCCATGCCCCTCTTTATTCTGTTTCTCAGGTTTCTGGATACACCTACCGGAAGGAATATAATATTTGGCCGTCGTCAGTTTCAGGGCAACATCGTTTTCAGAACCGATTGGAAATACCTGCTGAACCAGTCCTTTACCATAGGTCTGATAACCCATGATGATACCGCGATCCCAATCCTGAATAGCTCCCGATACGATCTCAGAGGCTGATGCGGTTCCTTCGTTAACCAGAATTATCATCGGTTTATCAGGAAACAGAGGTTTCCGCTGCGAATACAATCTGCGTTCAGACTCGGCATATTTGCCGCGAGTATAAACAACTAATTTACCTTCTTCAACAAACAGTTCGGCAGTTTCAACCGCCTGTTGTAAAAGTCCGCCGCCGTTGGAACGAAGATCAAAGATCAACGAACTGATACCTTTTCCGTCCAACTCGGTAATAGCTTCTCTTAATTCATGGCTGGTCTCTTCCGCGAAACGGGAAAGTCTGATATATCCGATATCGGTGCCATCAATGACACCATAAAAATTAACTGATTTTAATTCAATCACCGCTCGCTCAACATCAAAATCAAGCTCGTTGGAGATTCCTTCGCGCTGGATAATAAGGTTAACCGATGTTCCGGCTGTTCCGCGCATTAATTTGGCAGCATCGGCAGTGGTCATATCTTTAGTTGATTTGCCGTCGATTTTGGTAATTTTATCGCCTGATTTTAAACCTTTGCGATAAGCAGGGGAGCCTTCCATTGGGGTCACAATCGTAATATAGTCATCGCGCGAATCGATCTCCATCCCAAGACCTTCATACTTACCGCTGGTGCTTTCCATTAACTGCTCATATGATTTATGTTCCATAAGAACAGAGAAACGATCAAGATCTTCAAGCATGCCTCGAATTCCGGCATTAATCAGAGATTTGGTATCGATCTCTTCCATATAACGGTTTTTTACATCATAAACGACCTGATTAAATTTCTTGATCTCTTTAAACAGGGTTTCACGGGTCTCTTCAGCCGTTGCTTCTTCAATTTCGGAGGGGGTTTCATTCAGATTAATATGGACAGTGTCTGCCAGGAAAATAGGCTCTGATGTTTGACCCTGAACCGCCTCACCGGATCCAACAACCCAGATAAGGCCGCATAAAAATACGGTTAGTGATACTATCATTAGTGAAAAACTCCTCATAATGTACTTCCTTCAAGATCTAGAGATCCCAGTCATTTTAATCTACTTATTTCAAACTTAAAGTCAAGCAAGATAAGAACCGGGCGCTTTCCTATGTCATTATTAATTTAACAGTTATACCTACTAATTAGTTTCAAATCTTTAAAACTAATACGTTGATTCTATAACCTGTTTCTGTATGTTGTGTTAGACAACTGTTCATAATTTCATTTATTCCGTAGAACATACTAAATTAATTTATAATTAAGCAGTTTATTACTTCAGTATCTATAATTATAAACGAAAATAGCTGCAAACTGTTGCAATAGTTTATGTTTTAAGTAGTAATAGTTATTCTGATTTTTGCTCAAATACTAAGTTTGGCAATTAATTACAATTTGTGATTTGACAAAAGAATTAAACAAGCTATTTTCACTTTTACTTTAATATTAAACAATTTGGGCAGCAGATGCTTGGCAATTTTAAACAAAGAAATAATCTGATTTTTGACCTTGACGGGACCCTGATTGATTCCTCCGAAGGGGTTGTAATATCAACTAATTATGCGTTAACATCAATCGGGGAAAAAGCAAGAGAACCTGAAGAGATCAAACAATTTATAGGCTATCCTTTGGAGGAGATGTTTGCTAGCTTTTCCGATAAATCTTATCCTGAGTTCTGGAAATATTTTCAGGAAAAAGCCAAAGAAGCGGTGGTGGCATCAACTATTCCGATAGGTCGGTCTGGCGAAGTTTTAAGTGAACTCTATGATAGAGGATACCGAATTGGAATCGGCACGACTAAGATAAGAGTGCATATCGAAAAGATTTTAGATAAATTAAATTGGCGCAAGTATATTATAGCCTACGTTGGCGCCGATGATGTCACCAATGTCAAACCGGCCCCTGAGGCATTTATCAAGGCGATGACCCTGATGGAAGCAAACTCTTCCAATTCGGTTGTTATTGGAGATACCGTCAATGATATTTTGGCCGCACAGGCGGCCGGAATTCCTGTGATTGGAGTGAAATCGATTTTTGGCGGCAATGGTAAACTTCAGAAAAGTAATCCCGACCGACTGATAAATAATATTGAGGAGCTACTCGAAATATTCAAGTAACATATAATAGTATGCCCCAAACCGAATTTAAAATAAAACCGCCATTTGATTTTGATCTTTCCACTAAATTTTGCGAACGGACAAAATTTGATAAATTGGATCGAACCGATAGCTACTATCTGAAACGATATACAAAGATTGATAATAGACCAGTGTTTCTTGAAATTGGATGTTCTGGTACAATTAGTAAGCCGATCGGGATGGTCAAATGGTCCTACCCTGATGGCGGACAGGTTGACAAAGTTAGAGTTGCGTATATTGCAGGAAAAATATTATCGGCCGATGTTGACCTGAAACCATTTTATAAAATTTTGGACTGCTCTGATAAGTTGAAGCCATTGAAAAAAACTCTCTATGGACTAAAACCGATTTTGACCGCGACCGCATTTGAATCGGCGGCATGGGCAATAATCGGTCAACAGATAAATCTAACATTTGCCGGTAAAGTAAAATTGAGACTGGAACAGCGGTATGGAATATCGCTTAAATTTGGAAAGAGCCGGTTTTATCTTTTCCCCGACCCATCAAAAATCGCAAAAGCGAGAATAGATACGTTAAGGAAGATGCAATTCTCTTTGCGAAAAGCGGAATATCTTATCGGTTTGGCCAAGGTCTGTGCCGAACAAAACAGATTTTTTGATTCATTATTTGACATGCCATATAATGAAGCGATAGAAAAATTAATAGCTGTTCGCGGTATCGGTGTCTGGTCGGCGAATTATTTATTGATGCGTGGTGTGGGGCATCTTAATTGCCTGCCGCTTGGTGATACTGGATTGAACAGGGCGACAAAAGAAGTTTATAATTTGAAAAATAAACCAGATAATGATAAAATAGAAAAACTGGCCAAAAAATTTGAGCCGTACCGGTCGCTTTATACGTTATATCTTTGGTTTTCACTTTAGCAAAGGAGCATTTTAGTAAAGGAGCAATGAAATGAAGAAGTCTGTTTATATTTATAAATTTAAAACCAAATTAGGCTGGTTTAGATTGGCCTCAACCGA
>JAUVBC010000121.1 GCA_030591405.1 Candidatus Zixiibacteriota bacterium | reverse complement strand
CGCGACGATGCCGGGAAGTTCCTCAGTCATTATGTTGATAGAGGCATTTTGCCAAAAGATCCATTTGTTTCAATCGATCAATCCGGTGTTGGACAGTTAGTCGAAATGGCGACCCAAAAAGGCAGATCAGTCAAACCCGATTTAAAAATCGGTATCTGCGGTGAACATGGCGGCGATCCTGATTCAATCGAGTTTTGCCATAAAACCGGACTCGATTATGTCTCTTGCTCCCCATTCAGGGTCCCGATTGCAAGATTGGCGGCTGCCCAGGCGACGATCAAAGAGAAATCAAAAACCGCCGAACGCGATAAATAGTATCTCGAATTTATTTGGCGAATAGAAATAAAAGGCCCCCCGCCTAAAGCGGGGGGCTTTTTATTATAGTATGTATAATATACAGCTTAATATGTGTCTAATTGCATGGGCAGGGTGCTGCGCCGCCTTTATATTTGAAATCTGTTAAATATACTGTATCCAGAATATCTACATTACCATCACAGTTAACGTCCCCACGATTAACCGGATCAGGCGCGGAACCGCCTTTATATTTATAGTTTATAATATAAACTACATCCAGAATATTTACACTACCATCACCATTAACATCGCCGCAAAGATATGATGGCTGAGCGGGGATTTTTATGATATTGCTATGTCCATTAGTTTCATAAGTTTCTCTACTACTACCACAAATAACAAAACCATTATCTATTGTTTGAATTAATCCTCTTGGATATTCATCGCCGGATTCATCGAATGTTTGTTCCCAGTGCAAATTGCCACAGGCATTTGTTTTATATAATACAATATCTCTTGCTGATTGACCTGCCGCATCGGTTTCTCCGGCCACAATAAGACTACCATCCGGCAACCCTTTAATACCCCATCCGGATTCATTATAGCTCGGTTCTCCAAAGGACCTTGACCAGCACTCATTACCTTCAGAGTCTAATTTCAAAATGAAGATATTTTTCTCATTTGAACCGGATGGTTCCAGAGATATATTACCTGCGCAGATATAACCATTGTCTGAGGTCAATTCGATATCTCCCAGGAATATGTCCATGCTCAATTTAGAATAAACTATCGTTTTGGTACTGTCGAGATTATTATCCAACCAGAGGAAATATGCCGAGCCGTTATCAACCGACCCCATAGCAATGTAACCCCCAAAGTGATCGGCCAGTATCTGTTGTCCTGATTCCCCAGCTGTTATACCATTCTGGCCATACAGGACAGCGGCAAGACTATCTCCGGTATCACCGTCTATCTTCATTAGGAGAACATCATTATTGCCTAAAGCATTTTCTCCAGATCCAATGATGATATAATCACCTTCAGAGGTTTCAAGAACATCGGACCCGCTTTGTTCATAAGGTCCACCAAAGTATTTTTCCCAAATTTTATTTCCGTTGGAATCGGCTTTAATTACCATGACATCTTTATCATCAGGCTGTACCTGTAAATCGCCCACAATAAGATAACCACCGTCCGATGTTTGTATTAACCTCTGGGCATTTAACTCATTGGTGGAAGAATATTCAACTGATTTGGACCATTCCATACAACCATAAATATTTGTTTTTTGTATATAGATATTGAAGTCACTCGCAATTGATTCATTGATATCCGAGCCATTAATAAGAGTAATATACTCTCCAGTAGAAATTTGAAGGATATCAACTGCTAAATCGGATTTGTTGACAGCATATACTTGATTCCATTCCTCAGGTTCATTATTAGGACATTGCACTTTTGAAATATTGATTCGTCCTGACCCCATATTTAGAGAGTGTTGCAGATCCAGATATATTCGAATATTATCAACACAAGACTCCAGAAGCCACGTTATCACCTGCTCCCTGTTCCATTGCGGCCAATGGGACCAGATTAAGGCGGCTGTCGCGGCAGCCATAGGGGAGGCCATCGAGGTCCCGCTTTTTGCGGTCCAAAAATCGGTTTCAGGTGCCTGATTATTATGATCAGTACTTACGATATTAGTTCCCGGTGCCGAGATGTCAACCCACATGCCATAGTTTGAGAAATCTGCTTTTTTGTCAAGTGAATCTGTTGCGGCGACAGAAATAACGGCGCCACTCTCAAGCCCGTTGATATAGTCCGGCACCAGGGAGTTGAGATTCCCTGCCGATTTAAAAATGATTCCGCCGTTGGCCAAAAAATATGCGATGGCATCATCAAGATTTCCGCTATTACCGGATGGCCAGCTGCAGTTGGCGATTTTGGCACCATTAATTGTTGCGTAATAAAATGCTTGAGCAGCCAATGCCATATCAGCACTCGAATCACCAACTCTTAAAGCCATTATTTTGACGCCATTGCCTTCGACCGGAAGAATTCCGTTTTGCCAGCCTCCTGCCACTCCGGATGAACCATAGCCATCATTGGTACCAGCCGCAACAATTCCGGCCAGATGTGTCCCATGACCATTTAGATCGCGCGGATCGTTGTCATCGGAGAGAAAATCCCAGCCGATCCAGTCATCTATAAATCCGTTCGAATCATCATCTATTCCGGCTTGACCATTCTTTTCCGCCCAGTTTATCCACATATTTCCCCGGGATTCGGCAGGATTGCTATATGATGCGTTACTTCCGCCCAGATCTTTATGAAAATACCGAACTCCTGAGTCAAGGATAGCAACAACAATGTCGGTACCACCGGTTTCAGAATCCCAGCCCTCGGGAGCATCAATATCATGGTCATCAACTTTATTCAGGTGCCACTGATTGATATATTCGGGATCATTTGGAGCAGTATCAAAATGATAAATTTCAATTGGTTGACTTTTTGATATATTTTCATTTTCACGGAAGGCTATTACGATTTCATCGATGTTGACCTCGGTATCAAATCTGATTATGTAATCACGCGATAAATCAATAATTTGCCCTTCAAACATTATTGGTTTGGCACCGGGAAATTGCGGTTTGATATTGGTGATTTTGTATTTTTCGGAAAGAATATCCAAAGAATTAATACCAACAGTTGCTATTCCATCACGGGTTTGTTGAGGATTGATCAACCCGGCCGATTCATTAAATTGAATAACAATAGAACCTTTTGAATAGCCGATTAGTGAGGGAGTATCGGGATTGTTGACAATTTCAATATTCTCTGCTGCGACTGACGATATACTCAGAAAATACAATATTCCAATTACAAAAGATAAGAAACATTTCATTTTTTGACCCCTGACAAGAACTAATTGATAAGAAAATTATGATAAGTACTGATTAGCAAATATGGTTTATGGCGCTACCTCCTCTTTAGATAATATTAGGTAAAAATATTTATCCCTTTTAGCACCAGATAGATAGTCCATTATCTATCGCAATAATAATTTTAAAACTCGATCGAAACGTTTGCAGTAAGGCAAAAAGGCGAAAAGTAATACTGATTTTATGGTCGAGTCATATTTTAAATTATATAACATTTCCCGATATAGTCAAGAAGTATTAAATAGCGACATTGACACAGTACGATGGTATCTTATATTAAATTCAAAATAAATTTCAATATCAAATCAATGGTAATTCGGATTACTCCCAATAGTCAGATAAAGTGAATATTAATTATTTAAGGAAAGAGCTATTATTTATGATTTTGCTAACTTAAAAAATCTCAAATAATTAACAAAATCACTACCAAATTAATAGCTCCCAAAAGTGTAAAATGACAAAAAGCATGTCCGCCGAAGGAGGAAACCCATTTTGATATACAAGCAAAAACGAACCCATTTACAGTTTATTGGACTCATCTGTTACCGTCTGAATAACAAGCGATTAGCAAATTCACTACAAATATGATAGATTGAAAAGTAAAAAATGACAAAACGAACCCATTTCGTTGGAAAGGCATGGAAGAGATGAGGTTACAGGGAATTTGTCAAATTGCGGGTGATTCAAAATACTGTGCCGAGCCGGTCCTCAGACCGGCCGGAATAATTTTGGGTTACAACTCCCCTGTCAATCTGAGGATTAACCGGGCAGAATAATGAAGTTCAATTCTCGGTTTTGTGATGTCGGGTCGCCGCACCCGACATAAAATTATAATTTTGTCTAAACATTTTGGCTTCTCCAAACGTCACAGCAATAGAAATAGGAATTAGGCGAGGATATATTTTTAAAGAGGGGAATAGCTTATTTTTAGGAGGGGAAATGAGAGAAAAATCGGGGGAATTTCAGGAAAAATTTGAAAAAAATTATAAGAAATTGAAAGAAAAATAAGAAAACTGTTGTCATAAAGGCGGTTTTGCTGTATTTTATTGACTGTGAATTAAACAGAGTTATGGCAATTTGAGTCTGGAAGATTAGGATTGAAGGTCAGGAGAAAATGGGATGAATAAAATAGAGAGTGTTAAAAAAATGGGAAACGTCAAAAAATTACTATTGTTGACATTTGTTTCGCTTCTTTTATTAAGTTGCGCCAAAGACATTTTTGTGCCACCGCCGACCAGTTTGAGAGGATTTTATATTGGGCGGTATTTTGTTATCAATAATGTTTCAGGATCTACTATAACAAGGGAAGATGTTGTTCATTGGACATTTACCGATGCGACACATATCTGTGTTTTCCCAAGTTTAACCGTGAGAAAATTTTGTGATTTCAGCGGTTCATATACGGTTGAGTCAAATCTTTCATTGACGATTGCTCAGGTCGCCACTCAAATTTGTAATCTCGATGATGTTCCCGAGGATGTTTTTTCGATTCGATGGGTGCGTCCGGATGATGCTGCCGATACATTATATATTGAGCAGTTTGATATTCCCAATGACCGAAAAAAAATTGCGGTTCTGGCAAGACAACCTGACGCAACGAATTAATAATTTAAATGCCCTCGCTTATATCGGGGGCGTTTTTGTCTTTACGAAAGGGGTAATATGTCAAAGTCAAAACAGGTAATTATACTATCGATCATAAGTGTTCTAATATTCACTTTCGCAATCATTATATCTTGCGAAAAATCACCGACAAGTAGCGGAATCGAATTTCAGCCGGGCACTTATGCCGGAACTTATCAGGTTCAAAGATCGTCTTATGACCCTCCAAAAGTTGATACCATGAAATTTATGTTTTATGGTGGTGGCGGGTTTTTTATGCTGAAGGATACGGTTTTTATTGGGCTGGATACGGTTATTGTTGGGCTGGATACGACTTTTGTTTGGCAGGATACTCTTTTTGATGAGGAGAGATTGTTTTGCAATGTTAATGGTGAATATGATATTATAGGTTCAAACGATAGGATAAGAATATATATAGACAGCAATTTTGCTTATTACAATACATGTGTTCAAGAAGAAAATCCCAGCGATGATTACTCGCGTACATATCAGGACGATTGGATAGTCTTTACCGGTGCCGATGGCGACTTTCGACGCAAAATTATTCTCTGGGAAATGATGGAAGATTAACTTTTCTCTAAAATATTACTTTTCTTTCAATTTTCACTGACAGTAGTTGTCAGTCTCCCCACCTATAATCCCTATAGGTAATACAATTTAATTATGCGACAAAATGCTTATAAGGGGAGAGCTGAAAATGCTGTCAAAAATTTATTCTGCCGCGACACTAGGGGTTAATGCTTATACGGTTGAAGTCGAATCCGATATTCAACAACAACTGCCGACATTTATAACAGTTGGTTTGCCCGATGGCGCTGTCAGGGAATCCAAGGAACGGGTCACCGCTGCCATAAAAAACTCAGATTTTGTTTTTCCGGCCAAAAAAATAACCATAAATCTTGCTCCGGCCGATATTCGCAAGGAAGGTGCCGGGTTTGACCTGCCGATTGCGATTGGCATTCTTGCCGCCACCGGCCAGATATTGAGAGAAGATTTTGATGATTTCGTGATGTTTGGAGAACTTTCTCTTGATGGAACGGTTCGTGCGGTTCCCGGGGTCCTGCCGATGGCTATGGAGGTCAGCAAAAGTGGCAGCAAAATCAAAGGAATTTTAGTTCCTCGTGAAAATGCATCGGAAGCAGCTATGGCTGAAAACCTTCCGGTTTATCCGATTGGCACCCTGCGCGAAGCTATTCATTTTCTTGAGGATGAATCAACAATTAAACCTTTTAAGCTTGATATGGCGTCGGTTTTTTCGGCGTCGCGGAAGTATGATGTCGATTTTTGTGATGTCAAGGGGCAGGAATCTGCCAAGCGGGCACTGGAGGTGGCAGCGGCCGGGGGGCACAATATCATAATGATTGGTCCTCCCGGCTCCGGCAAAACGATGCTGGCTCGCAGGCTTCCGACTATTCTTCCTGATATGATTCTTCCCGAGGCTTTGGAGACCACCAAGATTCATTCTGTGGCAGGACTTATCCCCGGAAATACCGCTCTTGTTGCCACTCGTCCGTTCCGCTCGCTGCATCACACCATCTCGGATGCCGGGCTTATCGGTGGCGGGAGAATTCCCAAGCCGGGAGAGGTTTCGTTGGCGCACCATGGGGTCTTGTTTTTGGATGAGATTGCCGAGTTTCGTAAGGATGTATTGGAGGTTATGCGTCAGCCGATGGAAGATGGTCAGGTGACTCTGTCCAGAGCAACCACAACCCTGACATATCCCGCATCATTTATGCTGGCGGCAGCGATGAATCCCTGCCCATGCGGATATTTCGGCGATAACAACCATGAATGTAACTGCACCACTGCTGTAATACAGAGATATATGTCACGCATTTCCGGCCCTCTTCTGGATAGGATAGACATTCATATCACTGTGCCATCGGTGAAATTTAAGGAGCTTACATCGAATACATCGGGCGTAAAATCAGAGGTGATAAAGGTTAATATTGATCGGGCTCGTGGAGTTCAATTG
>JAUVBC010000041.1 GCA_030591405.1 Candidatus Zixiibacteriota bacterium | reverse complement strand
TGCATCGAGATGCGGCAATAAATCAGCAATTGGCTGTTCCTCGATATAGCCGTTGGTAATCATCACCGATTTTATATTTCTCTCATGTCCCAGTTTAGCGATATCATACATATACTCATAAAAAATAACCGGTTCGGAATAGGTGTAGGCAATAGTCGGGACTTTTCTCTGACGGGTTATATTTACGATCTCATTGGGAGGCAGGACTAAATTATTAGTCTGCTCCGGGCGACTTTGCGAGATATCCCAGTTCTGACAGAATTTGCAATTGACATTACACCCGGCGGTCGCCAGCGAAAAAGCCGATGTGCCGGGATAAAAATGAAAGAGCGGCTTTTTCTCGATCGGATCGATATTAATGGCGCAGGGGAGACCATAAACCAACGTTCGATAAATATCACCTCTGTTTTCCCTGACCCCGCAATACCCCCGTTCCATATCGGTGATCCGACAGTGACGCGGACAAAGACCACACTCAATTCCCCCGCCATCTAATTTTTTATAATAACGTGCCTCAACCGATGATAACTCTTTTGAATAATCAAATGCGCATGCATTCTGAACACCGCCTATAATTTCCGGAAGTATTCCTGTTTGTGGTGCTAACATCGCCGCAGTTCCGCAACCAAGACATTTCAGGAAACTTCTTCTTTTTAGTTTGTTATTCATAAAAGTTCCACTTCTGATTGTTGTCCGGTATTATCGACGGCTATAACCTTAAGGTCAATTTTCTCTCTACTGGCTATTCCTAATCCGAGTTGTTCTGCCGACTTGAGATATTTCACTTCTCTTTCAGTCTGCGTAAGTGTAGGTAGTTTATTTTCTTTGCGGAGATGTTCCAAAATCTCAAGGCCGATTGTGTCGGCCGCCACCGGATCATCCGATATTATCAAACCATTATAGAAATCTAAATAACGGCTGTCATAACCGGGGCCACCGTTATATTGAACCCTGATAGCATCAATAATTGCAAGTCGGTTTTTGGATTTAATCGGCTCCAGATTCGAGATATCTGCCGCAAATGGATCGCAGTTATTATCATGAAATTTATTCGGATTATTGATAGCACCATACATATTTTTAAGGCCAGCTGATAATCCGGCAATTGAATGATCTTTCAGAATCGGCAGATTAATATTAAAATCTACCAAATCGGTCATCACTCTGCTCACAAGACTGTTCACCTCGCCGGAAGCATAAAAATCGGCGCTATAACCGATACCATTGGTATCGGTCCCAAGACATCTTTGCCCAAAAGATGAAGCGTTCAGATCAAATCCGGCTTGCTCAAGTTCGCGATTGGTTCGTTCCCAGATAACAATATTATTATTGTCTGTACCGGCATTGGTCAGGATTTTGGCCAATCCATCAGTGAGAGGTACCGGTGTCGAATTTAGATTTCTGGTCAGGCAGTTGACCTTCATACCGACAACACCGGCTGGAAAATATTGTCTGACCGCTTCGGTCAAATTTGAATTTCCAGTTAGCGTTTTCAGACCGATTTCAAGCAACTGCTGATACTTATCAGAGGAGAGTGGCTGTCCTTTGCTTTCGCCCAAATATTTTACAACACAAACAGAACTCATATATAAATAATACAATGATTATAAGCCATTGCGTCAATACTTTTTTCTTGACCGTTTACATAAACAGTTGTATTCTGCCCACAATGAAAAAGAGAATATTTATAAATCTGCTTTGGGCGGTAACTGCATTTGTCTCAATATCTTCGCCGATATTATACGGCGCTGTCAGAGAACCGGTTGTGGCAGGGAGTTTCTATCCAGCTGATTCACTTGAATTATCAAAAATGGTTCAAGGGCATTTAGACAGTGTCGAAAATCTACCCGAAATAGACGGTCAATTAATGGCCCTGATTGTGCCTCATGCCGGACTTATTTATTCGGGGCAGATCGCCGCTTATGGATATAAACTTTTGGAGAATTCTTCCATTGATAATGTTATTTTGTGTGGGCCGTCGCATCGCTTTCCTTTTCAGGGACTTTCGGTATTTGGCCCATTTGTAAATTGGAAAACGCCGCTTGGGGTTGTCAAATGCAATAATTCAATTTGTGACAAACTGATCAGTTTTGATAAAAATATAGAGATAATCCGGCAAGCTCATCAGCAGGAACATTCGCTTGAGGTGCAACTGCCTTATCTTCAGACGGTTCTGGACAATTTTGAACTGATCCCGATAGCGATGGGTAATCAGGACAAAGCAAATATTCATCTTTTAGCCAAAGCATTAGAGTCAATTGATAGCGTAAAAAATACAATAATGATAGCATCATCAGATTGGCAGCATTTTCGTGCGGCATCGGAGGGATGGAAGCTTGATTCTTTGGGATTATCATGTTTTGAAAATATGGATATGAACAAATTAGAACAGTATCTTGAGTCCAAACAGGTCGAAATGTGTGGTGGTGGCCCGGCGGCGGCGGTATTGAGGGCAACGATGTCCAAAGGCGCCAATAAAGTAAAGATACTCAAATATGGCGATTCTGGTGATATCACCGGCGATAAAAGTAATGTTGTTGGATATGCGGCCATTGCTATTTATAAATCAGGTGATCAAAAGTTAGTTACTGAAGTAGCCAAATCTGATACTGGTAAAACCGAAAAGAAACTGCCAAATCAATTTGAATTAACACAACCGGAAAAAGAGGAACTTCTTGATATTGCCCGTGAATCGATTGAAAGCTATCTAAACAATGGCTCCACTCCTGAATTTGACGTTTCCGATAATCTAAAAAAATTCGGTGCCGCTTTTGTTACTTTGGAAAATGCAGGTCAGTTGAGAGGCTGTATCGGTCATACCAGTGCCGTTGAAGAGTTATATAAAACAGTGTCAGAGTGTGCCATTCAGGCAGCTGTGCAGGATCGACGTTTTCCGCCGGTTAAACCGGATGAGATGAAACAGATTCATATTGAAATATCAGTTATGTCGCCAATGCAATTAGTCGATTCGTTTGATGAAATTGAAGTCGGCCGTGATGGATTAATGATATTTAAAGGGCAGTATCGGGGATTGCTTCTGCCACAGGTCGCCACAGATTACGGATGGAGCCGAACCGAATTTCTAGAGCAGACCAGCCGCAAAGCCGGATTAGATAAAAATGCATATTTGGCTGACGATGCTGTTATATATAAATTCCAGGCGGTCATTTTTGGAGAATAGGCGAGGAAACTTGACATCCCTGATGGAGTTGATTATGATACTTAATTGTGTTAAAAGTGGAGATTAAGTTGTGATTCATGGAGTAATATTGGCGGGTGGTAAAGGCGAACGATTCTGGCCTCTTTCGCGGGCAGAACATCCCAAACAACTCCTCAGGTTGATTTCGTCAAAAACGATGCTTCAGGAGACCATTGATAGGGTTCTGCCGCTGATTCCCAGCGAAAGAATTCTGGTGGTGACATCGGAAGATATTGTCACACCTATACTGGACGAGATCTCAATGCTCAAGCAGGAGAATATTTTGGCCGAACCGTTTGGACGAGATACCTGTCTTGCTATCGGCCTGGCCGCCAAACATCTTCAGAAAACCGATCCCGATGCTGTTATGGTGGTTTTGTCGGCGGATCATATCATTCAGCCGGCTGAAAAGCTGCTTGATATTATCTCGATCGGTGCTCAGATAGCGCAGGATGAAGATAAACTGATAACTATCGGAATCAATCCGACCCGGGCCGAAACCAATTATGGCTACGTTAAAATGGGCGAACCTTACAAGGTCTTTGGCAGTATTGCAGTTTATCAGGTCGAGGCTTTTACTGAAAAACCGAAACCGCTGGTTGCCAGTGAATATTATTATGGTCATCAGCATCTCTGGAATTCCGGTATGTTTATCTGGTCGGTTGATGCAATTTTGAAAGCGATTAAATCCTGCCAGCCGGAAACTGCTGCTGTCCTCGATGAATATGCAGTTTCTATCGGAACCGAAAATGAAAAAGAAGCAATAAAGACTCTTTATGGTAAATCTGACCCGATTTCAATCGATTTTGCTATTCTGGAGAATGCCGAAAATGTTTTAACAATTAGAGGCGATATTATTTGGGACGATGTTGGAAGTTGGAATGCTCTTGAGCGGTACAAAGCCAAGGATCAGGAGAACAATGTTGTTATTGGCGATGCCAGATTATTAAATACTTACGAAACTGCCATTTATAATGACAATGATGGTATAATAGTGGCATTGGGCGTTTCCGATTTGGTTATTGTAAAAACCAACGATATTGTTTTGGTCGCTCATAAAACACAGGTCAATGATGTTAAAAAAATCATTGCTGAACTGTCACAAGATGATTCAATGAAGAAGTATTTATAGTATGAAAAAATATTTATTATTATTAACTATTCTGCTGTTGTTAATTGTCCTTTCTAATTGCAGAGGAACATTTGCACCTCCGGTAGGCGGTGAAGAAAAACCTGAACCGGCTGCAAAAGAGACAAGTGATAAATATGAACCGCTCGGACAATCCGAAGATTTTGCCATTGTATCCAGAGCAGTTTCATTTGATCCGGTTGTTGATTCAACTCAAAATCTGAATGGTGAGAATCCTTTGGAAGTTATTGATAACTCTGGCGCAAATTTGGCCGGGGATAGAGTGTACCGAATTCAGCTTTTTACCGCCAAAGAATATGGTCCTGCTATTCGGGAGAAAAAAGTTGCCATTGAAGTATTTGATAAGCCGGTTACGATGGATTACGAAGTGCCTTACTATAAAATCAGAGTTGGCAATTTCTTGACCCGCGAAGAGGCGGAGGAATATTTACCGGCCGCTCGCGAAGCGGGTTATAAAACGGCCTGGGTGGTCAGGGCATATGTTAATGTGAAAACGGTTGAAGATGTTTACGATGGTTATGACGAAGAAATTTTCAAGCCATTTGATAGTACCGAATTGATAGACATGGAATATGAAACCAAACAAGACAGCCTCGAATATCAGGAGGATTGACCCGCTTCACCCTGAACCGGAAGTTCTGAAAGAAACTTTGCAGATTCTGACAGATAATGGAATTGTTATGGCACCAACTGAAACAAAATATGGACTGCTGGCTCGAATTGATTCTCCCGGTTTGGTACAGAAAGTGTATGATATAAAAAAACGTCCGCTATCGATACCGACTGCAATATTTGTTAATTCGATTGAAGAAATAAAAAATATTGGTGAGTTAAATTCAATTGCTCAGACAATCGCAGAAAGTTTTTTGCCCGGCCCGATGACTTTGGTTGTCAAGGCCAGGGTGGATTACCCAGCGCCGATTGTTTTAAATGGAAAAATCGGACTCCGTTTTTCATCTTCTGAAATTATAACTCAACTGCTGGCTCAAGCCGATTTTAATCTGACCGCCACAAGTGCCAATATTTCGGGCGAAAATGAACCGGAAAATATAGAAGAAGCAATAAAACAGTTTGGTGATAATATAAACCTCTATCTCGATGCCGGACAGCTGAACGGTCCGTCATCCACCGTAGTCGATTGCTCAGGCGAAACGTATAAGATATTACGTGAAGGAGCAATTTCAAATGAGGATATTAAAAAATCTCTGGAGATGAATTGATAACAGGAAGTTTTAAAATAATGTTTGTTTGTTTTGGTAATACCTGCCGGTCACCAATGGCCGAGGGCGCCTTACGCAAAATACTTGAGAATAGGAAAATTTCAGGAGTTGATGTTTATTCATCGGGAACCTCCGGTGGAATCGATTTTGAGGCGACACCATACGCCGTCGAAGCGGCCAAAATATGGGAGGCAGATATTTCATCGCATCGTTCCCAACCATTATCGGCAGAAATAATTGATCGGACCGATTTGATTTTGGCTATGGAAAGATCACATTGTCAGGAAGTACTCAGGTTGTCTCCCGACGCAATAAATAGACTATTTTTGCTTAAGAAATTTCCTGTTCATGGATGTTCCGGTGAGGGTGTCGATGATCCTATCGGCGGATCGCTGGATATGTATAATCAAACTTTCCTTGAAATCGGTGAAGAGATCGGTCGGATTCTTCCTGAAATATTGAAAAAAGTGGAAGAGAAGAAAAATTCTCAGGAAAACGATGGCTAAAAAGATAGCATTGATATTTACATTTATTCTTGTTTTTGCGGCCGGTTTTTATTTTCTGGATAATAAATTCGGTATCGCCGCCGCACAGGCCGACACCAATATTGAAGAAAATTCTTCGAGTTTTAACAGATATGTCGAAAACCTTGCTTTTGGTCCCGGTGAAAAATTCTATTTTGACATTGGATACGGATTTATTAATGCCGGTCAGGCGACTCTTGAAGTTGCCGATCTGATAGAATATTCGGAACGCCCCTGTTATCATATTGTTTCTATTGCTAATAGTAATAAATTTTTCTCGTCATTTTTTAAGGTAGAAGACAGAGTTGAATCAATTGTCGATGGCCTTGGTATCTTTTCATGGCATTTTGAAAAACATGTCAGGGAAGGGGGGTACCGTGCCGATCGGCTTTATGAGTTTGACCAGCCGAATAACCTTGTCTATTATGGCGAGGACACAATTGAAGTTGCACCGTATGTTCAAGACGCTCTCTCGGTATTGTACTATATCCGCACTCAGGATTTAAAAGTCGGCGAAAAATATTTTATTGAGAATTTTACCGATGGTAAAAAATATCCTCTTGAGGTGATGGTGCACCGGCGGGAAACAATCAAAGTCAAAGCTGGGAAATTTGATTGTATTGTGGTTGAACCACTTTTTCTTACTTCGGGAGTATTTAAGCATGAAGGAAAGTTGACCGTCTGGTTAACTGATGACCGACTAAAAATGCCGGTTCTGATGAAATCAAAAGTTTTGGTAGGTTCAATATCGGCCGAACTGACCGATTATGAGCTGGGCGAAATAATAGAATTTTAATAGGTTCCAATGACCAATTTTAAGCAGATCGATATTAGTAAAGTCAAGACGGTGTCTTTAAAACGCCGCAAGAGTATAGCGAATACAAAATCATTTGGTCAGGTCTATAATTTTAAGAATAAAAAACTGGGTAAAACGTTTTTCGAGAACCTGCCGAAATTTCTTAAAGCAAATGATCTGATTGAATTTATAAACAAGGTTTCTGATTCAAGAAAAAAGGGTCGGCCGTTTCATGTTATGATGGGCGCGCATTCGATAAAAGTCGGATTGACCCCTATTTTTATTGATTTGATGAAAGAGAAAATAATTACCGGCATCTCATTGAATTCAGCAGGACTGATTCATGATCTGGAATTGGCCTTTATTGGTCAGACATCGGAAGATGTCTCAGCCGGATTAAAAAATGGCAGTTTCGGAATGGCTGAAGAGACCGGTTTGATGTTTGCGGATGTAGTAAAACTGGCCGATGAAAGATCAATCGGTCTGGGCGAAGCGGCGGGGAAATATATAAATAGTAGTAAAGCAAAATTTGGGAAATATTCACTGTTTGCCAATGCCGATAAACTTGGCCTGCCAGCGACTATCCATGTTGCTATTGGCACTGATATTGTTGCGCAACAAAAAAGTTATTGTCCCGGTCCAACCGCCGAAGGTTCATACCGTGATTTTAAGGTGCTTTCAAATATTTTGATTGATGCCGATCGCGGCGGCTGTGTGGCCAATGTCGGCTCGGCCGTTATGTTACCGGAGGTATTTTTAAAAGCATTAACCGTGGCCCGCAATCTAAAGAAAAGCAAATGCGAAATAACGACGGCCAATTTTGATATGATTAACCATTACCGTCCTCTGACCAATGTGGTCAAACGTCCGACCGAAAATGGCGGACGCGGATTTAATTTTACCGGACATCACGAAATAATGATCCCCCTGTTAGCCTGGGGGCTTAAATCATATATCAATAAAATAAAGTAAGATGTGGAGATTTTGAAATGATACGTTTAGTTGAATGCGTGCCGAATTTTTCGGAAGGCAGAAATAAGGAAGTAATCGAAAAAATATTGGATGAAATAAGATCGGTCCCGGCGGCAACATTATTAGATTGGGAGATGGACCCCGATCTTAATCGTGCCGTTGTTACTTTTGTTTGCCCGCCGGAAGATGCGGTCGAAACATGCTTTCGAGCCATTAAAAAAGCTTCCGAATTAATAGATATGCAGACGCATTCGGGTGAGCATCCCCGGATGGGTGCAACCGATGTTTGCCCCTTTATTCCGATTTCCGATTTCACCCTGGCTGAGGCCAAAGAGCTGGCTCATCAATTGGGCAAAAGAGTTGGTGAAGAATTGGGTATCCCCATATTTTTGTATGAATCGGCCGCTACTTCCCCTGATAGAGAGAATCTCGCTGTTGTCAGGAAGGGTGAGTATGAGGGGATGATAAAATCGATAGAAAAAGACCCAAATCGGAAACCGGATTACGGTCCGGCCAAAATGAATCTTAAAGCTGGCGCCACCGCTATCGGGGTCAGATTTCCGCTTGTTGCTTATAATGTCTATCTCGATACTAATCGCGTCTCTATCGCTCGCAAGATTGCCAACGCCATTCGTTTTGTCCAGGGTGGTTATCGTTTTGCCAAAGCGATGGGATTTATGATTAAAGAACGCGATTGTACTCAGGTTTCTATGAATCTGGTTCGTTATCCAAAAACTCCGGTGTTTCGAGTTTTTGAAACGATTAAATCAGAGGCGGCGCGGTATGGTGTCAATGTCCTGTCATCTGAGATCGTTGGATTGGTTCCACAACAAGCTCTTTTGGATGTCTCCGAGTATTATCTGCAACTGGAAAATTTCTCTGCCAATCAGGTCCTCGAAGAAAAAATGCGTCGAGCTGGCGTCGGCTCAGCCAAATCAAGCTATGATTTCTTTGAAGATGTTGCGGCCAAATCACCAACTCCCGGTGGCGGTTCGGTCGCTGCCGCGGCCGGCGCACTCGGTGCCGCTCTAAATGCGATGGTCTGTCGTTTGACTATCGGCAAGAAGAAATACAAAAAAGTAGAAGAGCAGATGAAAGATTGGCGCGATAAATCAGAAGTCGTTAGAAAGCAGTTGCAGGAGATGGTTATCACCGATGGTAAGGCTTTTGATGAGGTAATGACCGCCGGCAAGCTTCCCAAAGATACCGACGAGGAAATTAAGAAGCGGGAGGTTGCGATTATCGAGGCAACCAAATATGCCGCCGAAGTTCCACTCGAAACAGCCAAAATGGCTTTCAAAGTTCTTGAGCTGGCCAAAGATATCGCCAAAAATGGAAACGTTAATTCGGTAACCGATGCCGGAGTGGCCGCTCTGATGGCCAAGGCAGCGCTTGAAGGTGCTATCTACAACGTAAAAATAAATATCAGCGGTTTTGAAGAAAAAGAATTTGCCAATACTATGAATGCTGCTTCCGAGCAATTAATAACGAAGAGTGATACGTTGGCTGATGAGATCAAAGCGATCGTTGAAAGCAAAATCAAATAGTGATAACTGCCGATTTACATATTCATACTAATTTTTCCGACGGCAAAAACAGACCTGAAGAAATATTAGAAATGGTGAAAGAAAAACAGCTTAATGCGTTTTCAATTTCCGATCATGACAATATCGGCGGCTATCTTCATTTGAAAGATAATATAGCCAAAGATGACCCCGAACTTATCCCGGGTGTTGAACTTTCGGCGGGGCAGGGGAACGAAGATATACATATCCTGGGATATTTCTTTGATCCGGCTTCTGATGAGCTGACCTCGGCACTGAAACAATTTCGTGATAAGCGGAACCAACGCGGTGCTGAAATGTTAAATAAACTAAAGGAACAGGGAATTAATATACCGCTGGAACTTGTAATAGAGTTTGCCGGACGTTCCGCCATAGGGCGGCCCAACATCGCCGATGCTCTGGTTAAGACTGGAGCGGTTAACAACTTTTCCGAGGCTTTTGATAGGTATATCGGATATGGTTGTCCGGCATATGTTTCCAAATTTAATATTACTCCGAGGGATGCTATCGAGTTAATACACAGAGCAAAAGGGCTGGCCATTCTGGCTCATCCCGGTATAGCCGGTGCCGGCCAGCATATTGATGAATTTATCGGCTTTGGTTTGGATGGTATTGAAGCCTTTCATCCGATGCACAACAGCCGTCTTCAGAATAACTATAAAAAATATGCAGTAAAAAAAGGTATTCTTTTCACCGGCGGTTCAGATTTTCATGGACGGCAGGGGAAACATGGTCAAATAGGATCAGTGTCGCTACCGGATAATATGCTGACATTGATGAAAGAAAGATTATCATAATCAGACAGGGGATAATTTTGAAAAACGTAAAAAAAATGACGATTTTATCAATCGTATTATTGTTCACATTACTTATTGTCGTGAACACTTATTCAGAGACCGAATTAACCGAAGAATATCAGCAGGACCTGTTTGATAAACTTAATCACTTGAGTGGTCAGGGTCCCCGACCGGTTTCGCTTGAAAATCTGGAACGTCCGATTTGCGGGACATCGATTGCTTTTGAAGCGTTTATAAACCGGGATCGCCTGAGTGGCGCCTACAAAACATCGGCGGTAATGTCAGGGAGAGATACGACCCTTACTGATTCATACGAATCTCCCGCCGGACATTTCTTAATACATTATGCTACTGATGGTTTCAATGCTGTTTATGAGCCGACTCTTGATACTTTAGCTGGTGGCGATGGTGTCCCCGATTATGTTAATAAGGTGGGCGAAATTGCTGATTCGGTCTGGGCTTATGAAATTGGTGAACTTGGTTTTCCGGCTCCTCCGCGAGATGATTTTTATCCGGCCGGGCTTGATTCCACTTATGACATTTATATTAAGGGACTGGGAAGTGCCTACTATGGTGCCACCTACAGCGAGATGATTGTAGATGCTCAGTCGGCCACATCGGTGTTAGTTTT
>JAUVBC010000329.1 GCA_030591405.1 Candidatus Zixiibacteriota bacterium | reverse complement strand
CTTTTCCGGTTCATAAATGCTCCGCCATTTTTTCGAGCGTAAAATAGTTCATCCCGTAACGGATCATACACCACACCAATAATTATATTACCTTTACATTCCAGAGCAATGGAGACTGCCCAAAATGGAAAACCATGCGCATAGTTGGTGGTTCCGTCAAGCGGATCAATCACCCATCTGAAAATCGACTCTTTTTCAATTGATCTCTCTTCTTCGGTAAGAATTGAATGCTCTGGAAAGTTGGCCGCGATAGCATTAACAATCAATTTTTCCGAGGCCAAATCAGCTTCTGTGACAAGATTCACAACGCCTTTAAACGAAATTCTATTTTTCCGCCCTACTCTTTTTAACAAAAGAAAACCGGCCTCAACAGCAGTCTTCCTGGCAAAGGCAAGAAATATTTTTAATTTGTAATCAGAGACCATCGCTATACCGCCTTTTTGATTTTGTCCAAACCGAATTGCATCTGATACAGACGATAATAAATGCCCTTTTTCTCCAATAATTCCTTGTGGCGGCCGATCTCTCTTATTTTTCCATGGTGCAGTACAATAATTTTGTCAGCTTTTTCAATTGTTGACAGCCGATGAGCAATAATAATGGCGGTTCGGTTTTCCAGCAGATTATCAAGAGCAGATTGTATCATCCGCTCGGTTGCAGTATCAACTGAACTGGTTGCCTCATCGAGAACAAGAATATTTGGATCAAAGGCAAGTGCCCGTGCAAATGAAAGAAGCTGTTTCTGACCGGTCGATAAAGTCGCACCGCGTTCTTTGACTTCAGCCTGAAGGCCGCCCTCGGCCTCCATAATATAATCGTGCAGATTTACGCGACGGAGCGCCTCTTTGATTTTTTCGTCAGATATATTTTCTTCGCCCAGTCTGATATTACCGGCGTAATCTCCCGAAAAAATAAAGACATCCTGCATCACCAGACCCATCTGACGGCGTAATGTTTCGGTTGGTATGTCTCTGGTATCAACGCCGTCAAGTTTGATTGAACCTTTTTGATAATCATAAAATCTAAACAAGAGTGATATTAGTGATGTTTTTCCGGCACCGGTGGCGCCAACAATCGCAACTTTTTCCCCCGGTTTGACACTAAATGAGACATCCTTTAAGACATAATCTTCTTTGTTGTAAGCAAAACTAACATTTTCAAAATCAATCGCACCGGAAAATTTATTAGTATTAACGGGTATGTTTTTTTGACTCATTTCAGGTTCGGTATCAAGCAGTTTAAAGATCCGCTCAGATGAAGCCATCGAAGATTGGAGGATATTATATTTTTCGGCCAGATCTCTGATAGGGAAATAAAATCTTTGCACCAGCTGAATAAAAGCGACCAGTTCACCAAATGTCAAAGCGGTGATAACAATTTGATAACTTCCATAGTACAATAAAACCGCCAGCGAAACGGCGCTGATAATTTCAACCACCGGGAAAAAGGTGGCATGATAATATACCGAGCGAAAATGAGCCGAACGCAGACCGGCATTAATCGATGAAAAGTTTTCAAAAATCGCCTTTTCTCTTGTAAACAGCTGAATAATCGAGATCCCGGTCACATGTTCCTGGGTAAAAGCATTGAGACGCGCCAACCGGGTACGGACATCGCGATAAGCCTGACGTGCCTTCTTTCTAAATATTGCCGTAGCAATAATCAGAAAAGGTAAAACGGCAAAAGTCATCAGAGCCAAATGCCAGTTATAATAAAGCAATGCAATAACAATCCCAACCAGAGTGATAATATCACCAAAAATCGCCACCAACCCGGATGAAAACATTTCGTTTAAAACATTAACATCATTGGTAACTCTGGTCACCAAACGGCCAACCGGATTTTTATCAAAAAACTGCATATGAAGTCGTTGAAGATGAGAAAATATTTCCATCCTGATATCATACTGCACCTTCTGACCGATAAGCATCGTGATATATAGCTGCACGTATGAAAGAATAAACGAAGCAATCAAAATTCCGCCATAGACAAGTGTTATCTCTCCCAACCCACTCATATGTTTGGTCAAGAGATAATCATCGATCCCGATCTGTATCATAACCGGAAGTAAAAGCTGCAGTGCCGAACCGCCAATTAACAGGATGGTGGCGAAAATCAATCCGGTCCGGTACGGCTTGGCATATTTTAGAAGCCGTTTCATCAGACCGGCATCATATGCTTTGCCCAATGCTTCTTCTTCATGGTAGTTTTCGGCTGCCACAATTACATCCTTTTCAATTCTTCTTCAATCAATTGAGCACGGAACAACGTATCGTACCTTCCGGCCAAAGCAATCAACTGCTCATGGGTTCCCTGCTCAACAATAGCACCCTTTTCCAGATAAATAATATTATCGGAATTTTTGACCGCCGAGATCCGATGCGAGATAACTATTGCAGTTCTCTTTTTTAATTCATCTTTTAATTGCACATTAATCAAGTGTTCGGTCTCGGTATCAACCGCACTGGTTGCATCATCGAGAATAATTATTTTCGGATCGGCTACTATTGCCCGGGCTATTGCAACCCGCTGTTTCTGTCCGCCGGATAAGGTTATTCCGCGCTCGCCCAAAATCGTTTCATATCCGCTGGGGAATTCGTTTATCTCATTATCAATAACCGCCGCCCTCGCCGCATTGGTCACTAACTGAACCGAGTCGGAATTTTTCTGGTCGGAGTGGAAAAGTATATTCTGGGATATCGTATCAGAAAAAAGGAACGGCTCCTGCGGAACAAATCCTATTTGATCGCGAAGTGTCTTTAAATCCCAGTCATTAATATCGGTACCATCTATAAATATGCTCTCTTTGGGAACCGGAAATAATCGCGCCAGAAGTGAGATCAGGGTTGTTTTGCCGGAGGCAGTCGGACCGATTATCCCAAGAGTTTTACCGGCTTTGATACTTAGATTTATATTGTTGAGTATTTTTGTACCATTGTAAGAAAAATCAAGATTACGAATCTCAATTGATTCGGTAAACTTCTTATTGTTAGT
>JAUVBC010000180.1 GCA_030591405.1 Candidatus Zixiibacteriota bacterium | reverse complement strand
ATCAGAATAAAGTCTCTGGGGTCATTATTGATGATATGGTCAAAACGCGACCGATGCATCGTTTGATGCAGGGTGATGTTGGTTGTGGTAAAACAGTTGTCGCTTTGATCGCTGCGGTGTACGCTTCTGAGAGTAAATTGCAGACTGCTTTTATGGCACCAACCGAACTTCTGGCCGAACAGCATTATCAAAATTGGAAAGAGCCACTTCAGAAACTTGGGATTGGATCATCGTTGATAATTGGTGCCATGTCGAAACCGGAACGGCGTGACGAAGAAGAAAAAATTGAAACGGGCAAAATAGATATTGTTTTTGGTACTCATGCTTTATTATCTGATCCAACCAAATTTTGCCAACTTGGGTTGGTTATCATCGATGAGCAGCATCGCTTTGGAGTGAAACAAAGAGGGCAGTTGATCAGTAAAGGAGAACGTCCTGATATATTGGTGATGACGGCAACCCCAATACCGAGAACATTGGCGCTGACATTATATGGCGATCTCGATATTTCATCAATTAAAAGCATGCCAAAGGGTCGGCAAGTTACAAAAACTGTCTGGCGGATGGCTTCAGCTCGGGCCGATATGTATGATTTCCTTAAAACCAGATTAGCGGACGGCGATCAGATTTTTATTATCTATCCGCTGGTGGAAAAGTCGGATAAGCTCGATCTGCAGGCGGCCGAGGATGAATATAAAAATTTGAAAAATAATATCTTTAAAAAATACAAGGTCGGTCTGGTGCATGGCCGGATTAAAAAAGACAAAAAAGAAAAAACAATTTTAGATTTTAAAACAGGGAAGATTCAGGTTCTGGTAGCAACCACTGTTATTGAGGTCGGTATCGATATCCCATCGGCTTCCATTATGGTTATTGAACATGCCGAACGATTTGGGTTATCGCAGTTGCATCAGTTGCGAGGAAGGGTTGGTCGGGGTGAGAAAAAAGGTTTGACGATTGCGGTTGCAACCGATCCGGTCAGTCATCTGGCGAGAAGACGGCTGGAGATGTTTGTGTCATCGACCGATGGTTTCAAGATCGCCGAGGCCGATCTGGAACTGCGCGGACCGGGTGAGTTTTTCGGGACCAGACAGCATGGTCTGCCGGAGTTAAAAATTGCCGATCTTTCGATAGATACCGATCTGTTGCCATACTCGCGAGAGATCGTATCGCAGCTTCTATCGGATGAGTCAGATAATAAAGAACCTGATATTGAGCTTATTAAACTCAAAAAATTTCTTGAAAAAAGATCATCCGAACGGATTGAACTAACGCGATTTGGATAAATATGTGGCGTTAACATTGAACGTTGTATATATATTTGTGTAAAATAGAATAGTTAAACGGAGGATTATATGACCGATTCAGAATTAAAAATCGATCAACATTTATTTCAATTGGTTCTGTCTTTGCAGATGGCAGCAATGCAGAATATGGGAAAAATTATGTCGCCGGTAACCGGGAAGGTTGAGCGTAATTTGGAGCAGGCGAGAATCAGTATTGATATGCTTAGCATGATTTCCGAAAAAACCAAAGGTAATCTTAATGATGAGGAAAACAGATTCCTCTCAAATCTTTTGCATGAGTTGCGATTAAATTTCACCGATGAAGCCGGCAAACCGGATCCCAAACCGGAAGAAAAACAGACCGACGGCGAAGAAGGCAAGTCTGATTCGGCACCTGAAAACTCAGAATCAAATAACAATGGCTCCGGAGAGGAAAGCGACGCAAAAGAATAAATATGGAATGTCACATTTCTCGCCTCTTTTATTCCTGGGAAATCATGCATAACAAGAAGTTCCGATTCATTTGTCTTGCCTAATAAACCGTAAAACGGTATACTTATTAACTAAAATGGATTTTATGGGATTGATGATTTTAAAAGATTCAGAGCAGAAATTGAAAGATAGGTTTGGCGATCGGCTGATAAGCAATCAATCTCTTGCCAAACTCAATACTTTTGGCACTGGTGGTCCGGCGCGGTTGTTTTATGAAGCCCGGACGATTGATGAACTGGCTTCTATGGTTAAAGCTGTAAGAGAAATTGAAATTCCTGCATTTTTGTTAGGTGGTGGCTCAAATCTTCTGGTATCAGACGATGGGTTCGACGGACTGGTGATAAAGAACTCGATTAAAGGAATTGAGCTTAATGGGAATGAAATAACTTGCGGAGCGGGAGAAGATCTACAATCTATTATTGATTTTGCCACCGAAAATAGCCAGTCCGGTCTTGAATTTGCTACAGGTATATATGGCACTGTCGGCGGGGCGATTTTTGGCAACGCCGGAGCGTATGGCACAGAAACTGCCGGAGTTTTGAAGTCAGCGCAACTGATTGATAAACAGGGAGATATCAGGACCGAAGAGAACTTATATTTTAAATTTGACTATCGTAACTCGATTTTGAAAACTACTGGAGAAATCGTGGCAACGGCAAAGTTTGCACTGGAAATGGGCAATAAAGAAAAAATTAAGAGCGAATGCGAAAGAATCAAAGCAGAACGGGATGCCAAACTTCCGGCTAACGCCCATACCGCCGGCTGTTTTTTTAAGAATATACCGGATAAGGCCGAAAAATACGGAAAAATGTCGGCCGGTAAATTATTGGATGAAATCGGAGCCAAAGAAATCAGTTATGGAGGCGCCAGCGTATTTGCAAAACATGCAAATATTTTACTGAATGAGGGAACGGCAAGTTCCGATGATATTAGGCGACTGGCGACAATGCTAAAAACAAAAGTTAAAGATAAATTTGGAATTGAATTGACCGAAGAGATAACATTACTTGGAAAATTTGTGGAGGAAAGCATATAGCACTTTTTTAACGATTTAAAACTAACCGCATATTTTGGATACGGTTGAATTGAAAAAGATATTGCTTTCGACACTTATTGTTGTTTTTGTCCTGGCACCGGCCCTGATTTTTGCCGATGAACCGGGTTTTAGCGGTGGGTTGGAATACCCATCCGGTTATATTGCTCCCTACCCGGAAATCGAGCGCAAGGTCATTATCAGGCTTTTTAATTATACTCCCTATTATACTAATCCGCTGATCCGGCAGCTTAGGCACGTATCTGCGCTTGAGCGTTCCAGTTTTGATAATAAATCACTTACTTTTACGATGACCTATTATAATAGAGGCAAGTATAAATATTCTTATACGTCACGGACTGCCGATGCCGAGTCATTTTACCAATATCGTGAAAAAGCATTGCTTAAAAAACAGCTTGGCCAATTTAGGGCCACAGCTCTTTCTAAAAGACAGCAGGATAAAGCTGGTGGGCTATTAAGCCTTAATATTCCTATTAAATCTCAAACCTTTGAGGATCTTTTTGGTGAGGGTGGTGCCGGTTTGAAAGTATCCGGCTATCATCGGATATCATTTTCGGGCCGTTCTCAGTGGACCGATGGGCCTTCAACAGCGACCAATAAACAGAGCAAATTTCCGGCTCTTAATATGGAACAAGTTTCCCGTTTTAGCATAAATGGTACTATTGGTTCAAAAATTACCGTTTCAGTCTCTCAGGATAGCAAATCTGATGTGCCTCTCGCTAATCGTCTGATTTTGCGCTACAAAGGTGATGAGGATGATGTTTTGCAAACAATCGAAGCTGGTAACACAAATCTGTCGTTACCAAATACCAGATTTGTTGGCTATTCTCAAAGAATCAGAGGGTTGTTTGGTCTGAAAACAACCGCCAAGATCGGTGGATTTTCTCTGACCGCCATTGCCTCGCAGGAGAAAGGTAATTCGGAGCGAACATCTTTTGAACCTGGTGCCGGGGCGACAATGAAAGTTATTCGCGATTTCAATTATGCTTATGGTCGAATCTTTGATCTGGGACGGATGGAGTCGAATTATAATGATCCCAGCAAGTATGATTTTCATCAGGGAGATTCAATTATCAGTATTGAAGTCTATAAATACGGCAAAGCGACCAGCGGGAATATTGCAGATCCGGCAGCGCCAAAAGGCTATTTTTATGTCGATTTGGATGATACTGCAAACTACGCCAATGAAAATGGCAATACAAGTGTGCATCAAGTAGAACCTTCAGAATACAGTATTCACGCAACCGAACATTGGATTTTGTTCAATTATGCCAACGGCGGTTCGGAAACTCTCCTTGGCTATTTTATGATCTATAAGCGCAGTGATGGTGTCATTGATACAATCGGAAGCGTGACTGAAGAGCCGTATAGGCTTAAGCTGATAAGAAATAATCAGGCGACAGAAAATTTTGTTACCTGGGGTTACGAGTGGCGCAATGTTTACAGTCTGTTTGCCACTAATATTGATCTTGAAGGGCTTGAGATCAATATTTTCAAAGGGGGAAACGGCAGTGAGCATGATACTGAAAATGAAGATAATCAGGGCGGTATTAAATATACCAGAATTCTTGGGTTGGACAGATTTGATCGTAACGGAAATTTAACCCCCGACAATCTGGTTGATGTCAATTCGACAATAATCGATCCGTATCGAGGGTTACTCATTTTTCCTGATCGCAAACCATTTGCAACAGGCCGTAGTTTTTCGGATTCTGACACACTAAATCCACAGATGCCTGAAATTTATTCTCTCATTTATGGTCATTCTGATTTGACCAAAAATAGTACATATTATCTTCAGGTTTCCAATTTGAGCCGGCAGGCCGAAATTTCTCTGAATAAACCTAATATTATAGAAAATTCAGAGCGTATTACAGTCAACGGGCGTGAACTTGTCAAGGGTAAGGGTTACAATATCAATTATGACTTTGGCCGGGTAACATTTATTGATGAAGATGCGCTTGATCCTAATGCTGATATTTCTATTGATTTTGAATACACGCCGTTTATTACGTCTCAGAAAAAATCGTTGTTTGGAGTTAGAGGCGAATACGAATTCAGTAAAAACCTGAAACTGGGGACGACATTTTTATACAAATCTGATAAAGCTACCGAACGGAAACCAAAAGTTGGACAGGAAACATCACGTGCCTTTGTTTGGGATGCCGATATTAGTTTTAAGGTGACACCAGGCTTTTTAACAGGAATGGTTAATGCTCTCCCATTTTATAAAACCGATGCCAAATCAACCCTTCAGGTTTCGGCCGAGGTTGCTCAATCTTATCCGAATCCGAATGTGGATGGTGCTGCATATATTGATGATTTTGAAGGAAGTCGTGACTCATATTCAATGGGAGTTTTCAGAGATTCATGGACCAGATCATCGAGGCCTAATGAACTTGAAAATGACTATTATCGCTCGCGGATGATTTGGTATAATCCTTATACGCAGATTGCGACCGATCAAATTTGGGATCGTGAACTCCGGCAGGGCGAAACCGGGACCCATACTTTGTGGGTTGAATTAACGCCTCATGATTCTGATATTGTT
>JAUVBC010000187.1 GCA_030591405.1 Candidatus Zixiibacteriota bacterium | reverse complement strand
GATATTCAGCGAGCGTTAGACGGGCATCGAGGTTATCAGTTGAAACTGATAGGATATCCCGACAAATATCTGAGATCGCCCCGAATTTTCCCAATTCAAAAAGTGTTTTTTCCAGCCTTTCCAGAACAAGATAAGCATCCTCAGGGGCCGCCTTTAACATCTCGTTCCAAATCGTCACCGCATCCTTCAACCTGTTCTCGGCAACATATGAATCCCCAATCCAGATATAGGCCGGGACACACCCTGAACTAATATGAATTGCCTCTCTGAAAGCCAAGCGGGCATCATGATATTTCTTCTTATCAAACAGTTTACGTCCTTGAAAAAATTTATATACTGCAAGCTTACCATCATTTTTTTCTTCCGCTGACGATTTGACAAGTTTCTGCTTAATTTCGAAAGCCGCGTCCCAATCTTCCAGTTTTAGCAAAACTCTGATCAGCTTCTTGGTTAGACGCAGGTCTGTGCCATCATTCCTGATAGCCTCAAGCAGGGCATCTTTGGCTGCTTGATAATTGTTTAATTTCATTTGATCTTCGGCCACCGAATCAAGAACGGTCACTTTTTGAGAATTATCTAAGCCGTGCCTTAAAGTCAAATCTTTGTGAACCTGCAGGGCATTTTCAAATTTTTCATACTTGCGGAGAATATTGCCGATTCGGATATAGGCGTCGATATTGGAGCTGTCTTCTGAAACAACCTCACGAAATTTGCTAAAAGCCAGTTCGTCCTTGCCCTCCAAAAGAGCTCTCAATCCCTCAATATAAGGCTGCGGGTCCTTCCCTTTTTTTTCTTTACGATATTTATCTAAATAAAAATAAATAATTATCAAAGCCAGAATAGCCAGAAGAAAGACAATAAATAATGTTTCCATTCGCTACTCCCTGAGACCGTTCTTTTTATCAAGCAGGTTTTTTGTCTCCTCAATAGGCCTGTTTCTCAATGCCGTAACCTCATCTTTGTAACCCTTTATCTCCCGGTTAGCTTTATTTAACTGCGTCGATTGTTTAAGATAGACAGAAACAAACAGCAACCATGATACCAGCGCTCCCAGAATAAACGACCAGAGAACTACCGTTAATACCGGGACATCATATCTTTGGGCCCAAATAAGATTAATATCGACCTTCTGTTCCAACCCGCTATTCGACAGTGCAAAACCAAGAATGATACCAATAATCACCAATATAAGAAAGGATCTAAAAACCCACATATTTCCTCCTTGGAGGGTTCATTAATATTTTAAGCCGCCCGTGTTTAATTATTAATTCCAATTAATAAAACTAATCAGACGGTTTAACATTCAATTTTTATTCTTTATCCTTAGATTCACCAAATTTGAAGGTCTTGATTATTTTTTCAAAATCAAGATCCAGCATTTCAAAATATCTTGATTCGCATATAAAATGCATCATAACAATTGTATTTCCGTGCTTTGCAAAAAAGACTGAACCTGCATAAAAATCGGAAACCACATCATAATCTCCAAAGGAGCCAGCCATTTCATCGCCACCGGCGCCAGCCGAAGAAACCCTGACTAAATATTTCTGTTCGCCCGAAATCTTATGGCCGACCAAATCACCAATTACTTTCTTTGAATTCTTTTTGGAAGTAAAGTCACCATACAGCAACTTAAATTCGGCCATAATAGCTTTTTTCTGGGAAGATTTATATTTATCGTCAAGTAAAGAATCGACAAACTGTTTTAAACCCAAAGATGAGGTATCGGCAAAAACTGTAATTTTTGGAATCGTTGTATAGGTCGGCGAACGCTGGAATTGCATTGGAATATCATACTCCTTTTTAATAAGAGTAATTCGAACCGGCTTTTTTCCTTTTTTTACCGAAGTGTTCCAATCATCACCAATACTGAAACTAAAATTAAACTTGGCATCGGTATAAATACCGCCTGCAATTTTACCTGCCTTGCTTGTTTTTCTGGCACCGGCAATATTAACGGCCAACACCAAAACGATAAAGGTAATCAATAGCCTTTTAAACATCTTATCTCCTCCAATATTCTTGTTTTCCAAATATTTATAAATTATACACCGATAGTCAATATATAACTGTTTTTTCTTTACTAAAATTAAAAATGGTAAAAACTTAGGAATTCTTATACTTTTTAAACAATTGTCCCCACTCGGTCGTTGAAAAATCCTTTATTATTGATTTTCCCACAGTGGGATACCACAACCAGTCATGATAAATATTACTGGCCATGGGAGCCCAGACAACCAGCGGAGAATGCAAAGCAATTTTTTCCAGAAACCTGAGCGGTCCCTTGCGCAAAAGCTGGTCTCCCCAAATAACAAAAGAACGTTTGGTTTTGAATCCAAAATCTACCTTTGAGACATCATATCCAACTATTTCTATCTCAGAAGGTTCTCCGATCCCGAGTCCGCGTTCATGACACATTCTGATATAAGGAATGCTCATCGGATCAAAGCCCATCATTTTTGCCGCAATCGAATCGATCGCGACCGAATCACTCGAAGCAAGAATGAAGTTTTTTGAACGGGGAATCATTGTTCTTGGCCCGGCACCATCTCCGCAAACAGTGCCGTCCATTACCGCCAAAATATTGGGATGAAGCTCTTTTTGCATAATCATCAGATCAACCAGAACCTCATGCATATATTTATGTGCGTAATGACGGACCTCTTTAAGCAACCCGCCAAAAGAATTTTTTATAGCGCCAGTTGTTGTTGAGTGACCATGCGTCTTCACCGTCGGAAGATGAACGATCTGTTTGCCAATATACATCTTTGGAATCTGAATTCCCTCCGGAAATATATCATTTAGCTTCATTAGCTTTTCTTTAAAATTATAGACAGTCCACTCGACATCCGGCAGCGGTGTAAAACCGAGACCATACTTTTTTAAGATTGGCATCCAGAGATTATTTTGCGCACCCTTAATCGGGTTAGTAACAACCGTTTTATTTTCAACCGGCACAATTTTATCGAGAGGAAACCCGTCTTCGGTAAATGTCTTAACAACTCCTTCAACCTGCCATGGTTGAGAAGAACAGGCCGGAAAATATTTTGTCCAGGATAAATTTAGTTTTATTATGACTTCTTTGTCAAAATCCAGAATTGATTTATAATCAACCAACTCAAGCAATTTCCTGTAATCATTTAAGATATTTGCTGAATCGGTTTTTAATACGGCAACTTTTCCATTTGCGTTCATTTTTCAAATCCTATCTTTCTTCTAGCAACTATATTAATATAATCAGCCGCTGTGATAAAATCAAATTCCCCAAGCAATTTTTCAATTTTTTTTCGCAGAATCGATATTGAGCCATACTGCCTGAATTTCTGAAACATACTCAATCCTTCCACCCGCGGCTGCTCCTCATCGATTTCCCAGGGATGCATATATACTACGGCCGGTTGATTATCTTTGTTTAGCTTTCTGATCATTTTGGCTGTGTACCAATATGGCGAATGCCTCAAATATCCGCCGCCGCAAACCGGCAAATTTTTTCCAAAAAATTTGATTGTTGAAGCCGGTATCTCAAAAATGGATCGCCCGCTTTCCAGTTTCTTCCTGAATATTCTACGGGGAGCCGATGATTCGCCATAAATATCATGCTTTATCGGAAAAATTGATGAATCATATTTAAATCCTAGTTCGGCCAGAACTTCAAAGGCCCATGGAATCGATGAGTTAATTGACCAACTCGGCGCTCGATAACCTATTGGTATAATACCGGTAGCCTTGGTGATGGCATCCATTGCGCGTCGCGTGTCATCCCTGAATGCTTCTTCGCCAAGCTGATCGACCCGCGTGTGGCTAAAACTGTGACAGGCAACTTCATGACCAAGCCCGGCAATTTCATTAATCAAATTGGGCGATCTTTCAGCTATCCAACCAAGAACAAAAAATGTTGCCCGAACATTATAATTGTCGAACATTTCAAGCAGGCGACGGGTGGTATTTTCAATTCTTGATGGTAATTGATCCCACTGATCGGAACTTACATTTTGTTTTAAATTCTCAACGACAAACCAATCTTCCAGATCAACTGTTAAAATATTAGTAAACATAATAAATTAATTTTCTAATACTTGACTGGTCGAAGACATCACTTTTCCGAAGATTTATAATTATAGCCATAATAATTTTGGTTATAATAGTAGGGCAGCGAGTTCGTCATATTATTCATTATAACACCAACCAGCTTCCCATTATGATTGGCCAACAGATCGCGAGCCCGGCTCACGATTGCTCTTTGGGTAACTCCGGCCTTAACCACAAGTAAAACGGCGTCAAATTCCTCGACAAAAATTAAGGTGTCCATTACCGGAATCAGAGGCGGCGAATCAACGATAATAGTATCATAATAAAATTTCATTTCCTCAATAATTCGATGAACGTTAGATACTTTGACTAGTTCCGAAATATTGTCAGCAAATTTTCCAGCAGTCAACAAATCGAGTTTATCCAAATTGGTTGGCTTGACAGCTTTTTTGGGAGCAAGATCATTGAGTATAATTTCTGATATACCGCCGACACGATTCACACCAAAAAGCTTGTGAATTGTTGGTCTTCTTAAATCAAAATCAATCAAAAGTGTTTTACTGTTTTTGTATGATGCCGACGTCATGGCCAAAAATGATGAAGTCATCGACTTCCCTTCGCTCAAAGTGGCCGAAGTTATCAGGATTACCTGTTTATTGCCACCCTTTTTTGATTTATCAAGATTAAGCAGAATTCTGCGGAACTCGGTAGATTCCGGAGATTCCGGATTGAAAACGTCCTGGATAGAAATTAATTTTGATTTTTCGGTCAAAACAGCCCCACTCATAAGCTTTTGTCCGAGATATCAAAAACCGCATCGGATAATTTCAGGAACTGATCTTCAGCAAGTTCACGGGCTCTGAGCGCTTTTTTCAATTTGGGATTTATCTCTAATGCTTTTTTAAAACAGTCGGTGCTTCGCTCCCAATCAAATTTGGATTGATGTAAATAACATACGCCCAACTCATAATAAAGATCTACATAACCCGGATTCTTTTCAATTTCCTTTGTTAAGAAATCTATTCTATCGGTAATATTGTTCTTATTTACCCAATCGGTATACAT
>JAUVBC010000184.1 GCA_030591405.1 Candidatus Zixiibacteriota bacterium | reverse complement strand
CATGAAGAGTTTGATTATGATCAGTTGTTTTGCGCCAAGGATAATACAATAGACGGCTGGCTGGAAAGAGCTCCTCAGGCCGATGATTTCGCAGATGGATTTGATACCAGATATCTTCTCTCATTTGGTCCCTTTGATATATCTCCCGGTGAGGTTCTGCCGCTGACCTTTGCATATGTTTCGGGCGCAGAATTTCTTTCCGACTGTGATGCGTATGAAAATAATTTTAATCGATTTTCCCCGGAGGAATACTACAATACTTTCAACTTCGATTCTGTCGGATTAAATTCCATTTGGGCCAGTATGATTTATGATAATCCGGGTGTTGATACTGATGGTGATGGTTATAAAGGTAAATACAGAGTCTGCATTGATTCAATAGCGGATGGCGATGACTGGGTCTACAATGCAGATACTGTTTATTATCAGGGAGATGGTGTCCCTGACTTCAAAGGTGCCTCTCCCCCGCCAGCACCGGAGCTTTGGGTTATCAGCCCGTATCCACTCGGAGATACAATCAAAAGCTTAATAACTCCTCATGTTAACGAAACTAATGAAGGCGAAGTTGCAATCCAGTGGTATGGATATCGTTCAGAAACGACCAAGGATCCTTTTAGTGGCATAATTGATTTTGAGGGATACCGCGTCTTCACCTCGCTTACCGAGGAACTTGACGGATTTGTTCCTATGTCCTCATTCGACAAAGAAAATTATAACAGATTTGAATATGATCGTTTTGCTTCTGCCGACGCCAACCCATGGGGTCTTCGTGAATTACCATTCTCGTTGCTCGAATTAAAAGCGCTCTACGGCGATAATTTCAACCCGCTTGAATGGACAATTGACCACCCTTTCCCCTGGGAAGGCAACTCCTATTATTTCGCGGCTCAGGATTGGAATCAGTCCGATTTAACCGATACAACATTGATTCATAAAATGTATCCCAATCAACCGCCTCCATCAATTGCAGACCACGATTCGGCCTGGGTTTATGCAAGAGATGAAATGACCGATGATGGCTATTTCAAATACTATATGTATGAATACAACATTAGTAATTTATTGCCATCGCAGCTTTACTATTTTGCAGTAACCGCTTTTGATTTCGGCTCACCCAAAAGTGGGTTAGCTTCATTGGAAACTCGACCCAACAAAAATTTTATATCTGAATATGCCCAAAATCGGAATTCATTGGTTGAAAATGGCGATCTAAAAGTAGTTGTTTATCCGAACCCTTATCGAGGTGATGCCAATTATAAGGATGTTGGTTTCTTCGAAGGAAGAGGAATTGGTGATGCCGCCGATGAAAGAATACGTCGCATTCATTTTACCAACCTTCCCCATAAATGCACTATTAGAATATTCTCTTTGGATGGGGACTTGGTGCGCCAGATTGAACATGATGAGCCATTGGATTATCCCGGATCAATGCATGAGGAGTGGGATTTAATTACCCGTAATACTCAAATGATTGTCTCCGGAATTTATTATTATTCAGTTGAATCGGAATATGGAAGCCAAATTGGAAAATTGGTTGTAATTTTGTAACTATTAAAAATAATTGGGAGGATAAATAGACCTCATAAAACTACCTCATATATTTATCTTCCCATATTATCCCGCCATAAGATAAGCATGGGCGTAAATGAATTTCTTTGAATATTTTGGTTTTCCCTATTGCGTCCATCGACATATTACATTAATGTTAGGGTCAAAATAAATATAGAGAGACAGGTTCTTTTATTCAGTAAAACAATAGATGATTAAGCCTGTCATAAGGAGCCTAAAAAAGATAGGGAGACTAAAGTTATGAAGAAATTCAATCAATTAGGCCTTACATTTGCAATTCTTTTATTATTAATAATTATATCGAATGATGCCCTGGCTCGTGCCCGATATGATATCAACGATAATCAAATGCAGGCACGAAAGATATCGGAAGATCCGTATGTATCTATCGGAGTTCATAGGGTTGGTCGCTTAGGACTAACGGTAGTTAACGTCGGCCAAATCGGAACCGGGTTTGCCGGCGCCCAAATGGATCCAAGAGATCCCAACAGAGTAGCTCCATCAGCGGTGTATCCATATCCCGGCAACAATACCTATCTTTTCGCGGGAGCATTTTGGATTGGCGCAATCGTTGGACGCGATACTCTTGTTTCAGTAGGTGCTGATGGTTGGTCGTTTATACAGGAAATGTATCCCGATCCTTATCCCAGAGGAGAAGTTCTTTTCAGATCTATTTCTAACCCCAGTGATTTGGACGCGGTATCTGAAGAGGATTTTATAATGATGTACACCGATACAGTTACCAATCCAGCTTATGTCGCCCCTGACCACAATGATGGACGACCGCATATTCCGTTGAATATTGAAGTTAATCAGCGCAGTTATGCCTGGAGTTATTCTTACGCCGAGGATTTTGTTTTATTCGATATGTCGATTAAGAATATCGGTAACAGAGTGCTAAATCAATTTTATATGGGCATGTATGTTGATGGCGATGTTGGCAAGGTTGGTAGTGATAATGAATTTACTGATGATATATGCGGTTTCAAAAGAGATATTCCATCGCCCTTGGGCCACGGCTGGGTCGATACAATAAACATTGCCTATATCGCTGATAATAATGGCCGGGATGATTCCAACAATCAGGACGAATGTCCATTCGGGGCCGGCAATTATACCGGGGTCCATGGAATGAGAGTTGTCAGAACTCCATCTGATTCACTAAAATATTCATTTAATTGGTGGATATCAAATGGCGGAGCGGCATTCGATTTTGGCCCACGGATGGCTGGAACCGAGGAAGATCCATTTCGTGATTTTGGCGGATTTTTGGGAACTCCGGAAGGTGATCGAAATAAATATTATATTATGAGCCATGAAGAGTTTGATTACGATCAGCTTTTCTGTGCCAAAGATAATACCAATGACGGCTGGCTGGAAAGAGGACCTGATGCCGATGATTTTGCCGATGGTTTCGATACTCGGTATCTTTTATCTTTTGGTCCTTTTGATGTCTCTCCCGGAGAAGTATTGCCGCTGACATTTGCTTATGTGGCTGGCGATAATTTTTTCTCAGATTGTGATGCTTATGATAGATTTAATAGATATGCTCCAGAAGAATATTATAACACTTTTAATTTTGACGAAATCGGTATAAATGCAATCTGGGCCGAGCAGATCTATGACAACCCGGGAGTTGATACAGATGGTGACGGATATCGGGGAAAATATCGAACTTACCCGGAAACAACTTTTTATTATGTTGATGAAGTTCAATATATTGATGAGATTACTCTCGATACAGTTTATTATAAAGGTGACGGAGTTCCAGATTTCAAAGGCGCCTCCCCGCCGCCGGCTCCGGAACTATGGGTTATTAATCCTTATCCGATTGGCGACACGATCAGAAGCCTGGTGACCCCCGGACTTACAGAAACTAATGCGGGTGAAATGACCATTCAGTGGTATGGCTATCGTTCAGAAACAACTCAGGATCCTTTCAGTGGCGCACTCGATTTTGAGGGATACCGTGTCTATATGTCATTGACCGAAGAGTTCCTCGGATATTATGAAGTCTCTTCTTATGACAAAGAAAATTATAATAGATATGAATATAATCCAAATTCATCAACCGCCGGAGAAGAGTGGGAATTAAATGATTTACCTTTTACCATTGATGAGTTAAAGGCTCTTTATGGTGAAGGCTTCAATCCGAATGAATATACTCGCGATCGACCGTTTTATTGGGAAGTCAATTCAACCAACTATGCGTTCGCCGCACAGGATTGGAATCAGTCAAACTTAGACGACACCACTCTTATTCATAAAGTGTATCCTAATCAACCATTTCCGACGGTTCTCAATCATGATTCCGCCTGGGTTCATTACCGGGATGAGATGACCGATGACGGTTATTTCAAATACTTTATGTATAAATTCAAAATCACAAATTTATTGCCATCCCAGCTATATTATTTTTCGGTCACCGCCTTTGATTTTGGATCTCCCACCAGTGACCTTTCCTCACTTGAAACTCGCCCCAATAAAAACTATATAGCCGAATATCCGCAAAATCAAACTAGTAAGATTGAGGCTAGTGGTGTAGATGTGGTTGTTTATCCCAATCCATATCGCGGTGATGCCAATTACAAGGATGTCGGTTTCTTTGAAGGAAGAGGTTTGGATAATCCACCCGACGAAAGAATTCGTCGTATTCACTTTACCAACCTCCCTCACAAATGCACGATTCGGATATTCTCAATAGATGGTGATTTGATTCGTGAGATTGAACACGATGAGCCGATGGATTTTCCAGGATCGATGCATGAAGAATGGGATTTAATCACGCGAAATACGCAGATGGTGGTCTCTGGCATTTATTATTATTCTGTTGAATCAGAGTTTGGCAGCCAGGTCGGCAAACTTGTGATAATACTTTAAGTTAAGTAAAGTTATTTTTGGAATCCGAATTCTATACAATTCGGATTCCATCTAATATACTATGCGATTACGGCTAATATTATTCAGCGTTATTTGGTTATTCATTTTAATCTCGCCAATAAACGCATTTTTGCAAAACAACCCCAAATTAAATAATTCTCCGGCACCTTTTTCATTCAAGGCTTCGGCTGATGATCCATATTTAGAAATTGCCGTGGAAAATGTCGGAAATGTGTGGCTAACGATCACGAATAATGCTCAATTTGGAACCGGATGGATTGGAAGCATCCCCGATCCGGTTACCGGTCTGGTGGCTCCTTCTTGTATGTTCCCGGCAAATTCAAATATAAATTATTTATATGTCGGCGGCTTTTGGATTGGTGCGGTAGTTGGACGAGATACTCTTGTTTCGGTTGGCATTGATGATAATTATCAGGTTATTGAATTTTGGCCAGATCCGGCTCCCAAAGGTCAAATATCAAGAAGCACAATTAGAACCTCAGACCCTTATTTTAGCGAAAATGCAAAATCTGAATTGGATATAAATTTAATTTACACCGATACTGTGACAAAACCAACACTTGTAACTTCTGATCTTATCGACGGGCGTCCGCATATTCCGCTTAACATAGAAATTAATCAAAGAAGTTATGCGTGGAGTTATGAATACGCGGAAGATTTTATTCTATTCGATTATTCAATCAAAAACATCGGGAATAAATCGCTCGAAGGTGTTTATATGGCTATTTATGTTGACGGCGATGTTCATCATGAATCATTATTTGGACCGGAGGGTTATGGCGAGGATATTTGTGGCTTTCGACAGACCTATCCATCAGTAGGGGTTTGTGAATATCTGGATACAATTAATATTGCCT
>JAUVBC010000280.1 GCA_030591405.1 Candidatus Zixiibacteriota bacterium | reverse complement strand
ATTGGAAGGAAGTCCGACATTGGTTTGATCTTCTCCAATGAAAACGGTCTGCCTCTAAATCCTGAAAACCTAATCAAGCGGGAGTTCCATACCGCTTTGGAAAGAGCAGGCTTGCGCCGGATACGCTTCCATGATCTCCGACACTCTTACGCATCCATTTTAATTTCTCAAGGTGAGAACATCAAATTTATCCAATCTCAACTTGGTCATTCGTCGGCAAAAACGACGCTTGATCGGTATGGACATTTGATGCCAAATCTTGAAAATGACGCCGCTCGGCGATTAGACAAAACAGTTTTCGGAAGTTTTGTTAGAAAACTGTTAGAAAATCCGGTTTCTGAAGGAAATTCCGCTCAAAAAGAAACTCCCGAAGTCGTTAGACCTCAGGAGTTTAAAGTTGGTAGCGGGGACAGGATTTGAACCTGTGACCTTCGGGTTATGAGCCCGACGAGCTACCAGACTGCTCCACCCCGCGATCAGTTTTGCAATATATTGATTTCAATCAGCTTGTCAAGCGATTGATTTGATTATTTTACCCAACGAGCTACTCCCGATAATAGCCGGGGCTCCACAGTCGATAAAGTCAAATATACATATAAATCGTTTGCGAATGAATACTAAGAGCTTTTTAGATGTAATTATTTATGAGAATTTTGGGCACATCTTAAGCAATAATCAAATCTTATTCAAGATTGCTCGCAGGTGTCCCAAGCGGGTATTAATACCGACCTGGCCCAGGTCGATTTTAATCATCGGAGTCTGGCCGAGTGAAAATTCCATCGGGAATGTTACAACTCTGCGCCAGCTTTCGATCTGCTGCCGCTGGAATTGGACAGAATCTTTGAATATCAATTTGGTCATTCCGGATTTTGAGATAATTTTTTCTATTTCATGCGCCGCTGCGGAGATTCTGACCGCGCCAGCTTCGATAAGATTGGCCACCTGAAATGGAAGTTTTCCAAAACGATCCTCGATATTATCCCGAATAGATTCAATTTCAGACAGTTTTCGTGCCCCGGCAATCTTTTGATACAGCTCCACTTTTTGCTCCCGGTCACGCATATAATTATCAGGAATAATAAGTTCGATATCGGTATCCAATTTGGTTTCGGGCGGTTTGATTATCTCCTCGCCTTTTAGCTCACCGATCGCCTCTTCGAGCAGTTTGGTGTAAAGATCAAAACCGACTTCCTCGATAAATCCGGACTGTTGCGCCCCCAGAATATTACCGGCACCGCGAATCTCCAGATCTTTCATCGCCAGGGCAAACCCACTGCCCAAATCGGCATGCGCCTCAATTGCCCGTAGACGCTTTCGAGCATCGGGTGTCATGTGGCGATATGACGGTGCCAGAAGATAAGCATGAGCTCGCACCGAGGATCGTCCGACCCGACCGCGAAGCTGATACAACTGGGCCAATCCAAACCGGTCGGCACGATTGATAACAATAGTATTAACCGATGGTATATCCAGTCCCGACTCAATAATTGAGGTACATAACAATATCTGAAAATTCCCAGCTATAAAGGCAAGCATGATTCCCTCAAGAGATCGTTCGTGCATCTGACCATGGGCAACCGCTACCGTTACTTGCGGCAGAAGTTTTTTAATATAACGATGAATCGCTTCAATTGATTGCACCCTGTTATGGACAAAAAAGACCTGTCCGCCGCGATCGATCTCTTTGAGAATCGCCTCTGCAATAACTTCCGGCTGAAACTCGCAGATCTCGGTCATAATCGGTAGTCGGTCTTTCGGCGATGTATTTATAAGCGACATATCACGGGCACCCATCAGCGACATCTGCAGTGTCCTCGGAATAGGTGTTGCCGTCATGGCAACGGTGTCAACAGTAGTTTTTATCTTACGCAGCGACTCTTTATGTTTCACCCCAAAGCGTTGTTCCTCATCAATAATTAATAGCCCGAGATTTGGAATCTTGACATCTTTGGATAACAGCCGATGCGTCCCGATAATAATATCAATCTTTCCAGCGGCAAGTTCTTCAACAATAGCTTTTTGCTCTACCTTCGTTCGGAAGCGTGAAAGCATTTCGACCTTAATTGGAAATTCCACCAGTCTTTGAGTGAATGTATTCAAATGCTGTTGGGCCAGAATAGTTGTTGGAACCAGCACGGCCACCTGTTTGTTCGATTCAACCGCTTTAAATGCAGCACGGACGGCAACTTCGGTTTTGCCATAACCAACATCGCCACAAACTAAGCGATCAGTCGGGGTCGGCTTCTCCATATCGGCTTTGAGAGCATCAATTGCTTTTTGTTGGTCAGGCGTTTCTTCGTACGGAAACGAGGCCTCCAATTGACGCATCCAGGTCGTATCGGGACCAAAAGCTATCCCGGGGCGGGTTTTGCGCTCGGCATAGATCTTAAGAAGATCCTCAGCCATATCGACAATTGCCTTTTTGGTGCGGGCCTTGGTTTTTTCCCAGGCTGTTCCGCCAAGCGGGGAGAGTTTGGGTGCTGCATCTTTCCCCGAGTATTTTGAAACCCGGTTAAACTCTTCGATTGGAACATACAGCTTATCATCATTGGCATATATCAAAAACAGACAATCACGTTTCTGATCGCCAACATCAATCGTTTTTAATCCTTTATATTGAGCGATCCCAAAATCGGTATGAACCACATAATCGCCGATCGACAGATTAGTGTAGCTTTGTATCGCCACACCTTCTTTAAATTTCTTTTTGCGGGTGCGGCGGAAATAGCGTCCGAATATCTGATGATCGGTCAGGATCGCCAGATTGTTGGCTCTGGAGACAAAACCGCCTTTTAATAAGGCTACTTCAATTGGAAAGGCAATAGTCTCATTTGCCTTTTCCAACAACAGTTCATTAAGTCGCGATGCCTGCCCCGGATTATCGGCGGCGATAAAGAAATTTATTCCGCTGTTTTGGAAACTACTGATAGTTGTCAATAATAGATCGAATCTCGAACCGATTGCAGGATGGTCCCTGCATTCAAAATCGATAATATCTTTGCGACCACCTTTGAATGGTACAAAATCGATTATTCGATTTTCCAAAATTGCCTTGAGTAGGAGATTACGATTTTCGTAATATTTGACCACGTCGGGAAGTTTCGACATCCGCTCTTTCATCCGCTCATAATGACGCCCCGCATCGGTTGTAATATCCGACATCACCCCTTCAATATTTCCGGCGCCAGCAACAAAAAAGAGCGAGTCGGCCGGGATAAAATCGGTCAAACAGCCCCGTTTCATACCAAACAAAACCGCCAGCCATTCCAAACCGGGAAGTTCAGGATCATTGAGATATCGCGCCCGTACCAGACTGGCGTCTGAGTTTGGTATCTGTTCAATATATTTCTCAACTGTCTCCTGCGTGATTGCTACTTCCCGGCGGGGGAGAATCATCACTTCATTTAAAAGCCCGATTGTTCGCTGCGAGGGAACTTCAAATTTTCTGATCGTATCTATTTTGTCGCCAAAAAACTCGACCCGGACCGGATAGTCAAAACCGGGGGAGAAAAAATCTATCAAACCGCCACGTTGGGCAAAATCGCCAACTTCTTCAACCATCGGAACTCGTCGAAACCCAAGCGATATCATTTTTTCGGCCAGAT
>JAUVBC010000331.1 GCA_030591405.1 Candidatus Zixiibacteriota bacterium | reverse complement strand
AGAAAGATGGGCTGGCGATGTCCTCGCGGAACAAATATTTTGATGCCTCTCAAAGAAAAGAAGCGATCTGTCTATTTCAAGCATTAAAAACCGCCAAGCAATTAATCAAGAGTGACAATGTCAATGAAACGGTCAAACTTCGCGCTTCAATGAAAAAAACTATCAAAAAAATATGCCCGACTGCTAAAATTGATTATATTGCTTTCACCGATTTTGAATCGCTTAAGATGACTAAAAAAGTGAATAAGAATACAATCTGTTCGCTGGCCGTTAGATTACATAATATAAGATTAATTGATAATATGAAGATGGGGTAGCAGCTTTCATTAGGTCATAATATTTTCTTAAACATTTAGTCCTTCATTACGTCCTTATTTCAAAAGAGTTGACTTTGGGAAAAGAAATAGATATATTTAGCATCGTGATAAAATTAAAAGCAATTCGAATACTACCCGTTATTCTCCTCACAATAACGATGTCGCTGATATTAAATTCTCAGGCGTTTGCCCAGGATTTTGGCGATTCGGTATTTTTATATTCGCGAATAACTGTCATTGTATTACTGCTCGTTTTTTCAGGAGCCGTTCTGCTATATACAAAATGGGCCAAAGCCGGCAAAAAACTGTTTATCCGCAAAATCGCCGGTGTTGACGCGGTCGAGGATGCAGTTGGCCGGGCCACCGAGATGGGTAAGCCGGTCCTTTTTATCCCCGGAATTGCCGATGTCGAGGATATCGAAACAATCGCCGGGATCGCAATATTGGGCCGGGTAGCGCGCGTTACCGCCCAGTATGATACACCGCTTCGGGTTCCTGTCCGATATCCGATGGTTCTGGCCGCCTCGCAGGAGGTTGTTGAGGGCGCGTATGCCGAGATGGGCAAGGCTGATTCATATGATAAAGATACGGTTCGATATGTCGCCGGTGAGCAGTTTGCTTTCACCGCCACCGTTAATGGTATGATGATGCGGGAACGCCCTGCCGCTAATATCTATATGGGCGGATTTTTTGCCGAGTCGCTGTTATTGGCCGAAACTGGTAACGCCGCCGGAGCTATTCAGATTGCCGGAACAGCACGACCGGAGCAATTACCGTTTTTTGTTGCCGCTTGCGATTTCACGCTGATGGGTGAGGAGCTTTATGCCGCCTCGAGTTATCTCAGCCATGAACCGCTTTTATTAGGTGGTCTCAAGGGTCAGGATTTTGTAAAGGTTTTAATTATTATTTCTATATTGATCGGGACTCTTCTGGTAACATTTGACATAGGAGATTGGTACACCAACCTGTTTGATGTTCCATAGATTTTGATGCGAACGACCATCCCGATTATAGTCGCTTTTCTTGCCGGCACCCTGTTGATCGTCAGCTTCTTTTTCAATCCGGAAAAAATATGGATCGGCGATGCCAAAGAATTAGCCCTGCAATGGATGACTATTGTCGGCGGTTTTGCGCTGGTTCTTGGGGTGGTATCAATCGTTCGGGTGAACGCCCGGGCTGTTCAGCGCAAAAGCGAAGGCTGGTTCTATAAACTGATGACCGTTATTTCGGTTTTTGCGATGGCAATCCCGGCAATAATGCCGGTTACCAAAGAATCTGTTGGCGGTTCGATTTTTTACAGCATCTTCCCTGAAAGCTGTATGGGTTATCTTGGCACCGGCAGTAATTCCTTTTATGACTGGCTTTTTAACTATGTCGATGCCCCGATGATGGAAACGATGTTTGCGATGCTTGCTTTTTATATCGCGTCGGCGGCGTATCGCGCATTTCGGGCCCGCAACACCGAAGCAACATTGTTGTTATTAACGGCAATATTGGTTATGCTCTGGCGGGTTCCGATGGGTGAAGCGTTTTTAAGGTTATTCAGCGACAATCTTCCCGGTTATATCAATACTTATGTTATGGGTGGATTTAATGTCGCGGTCCAGCGTGGTATTATTATCGGTGCGGCGCTTGGTGCCGCCTCGATGTCACTGCGAATAATTCTTGGTATCGAACGAACGTATATGGGTAAATAAAGATGGATATCTGGGAAAAATTAGATGGCATAGATCGTCGCTGGATATATCTATTGATGTTTATCTCGGTCCTTATCCCGACTATTTTTGTGGTAAAATTCCCAATCGAGCTTACCCCTGAAGCTGAGCAGTTGTATAATGCTGTCGAAGAGCTTCCTGACAGCTCGGTGATTATGCTCACTTTCGATTATTACGCCTCGGCTCTGGCCGAAACCGAACCGATGTCGATTGCGGCATTGCGTCATATGTGGCGCAAAGATATGAAAATTATCACCCTGTCCAATATTCCATTAGGCGGGCCGACTATTGCCGAAAGGGTCACCCGGGAGATTGCAGAAGAATTTGGAAAAGTGTATGGTGTCGATTTTGTAAATCTTGGCTATAAGGCTAACTATGTTGCCGTGATGCATGGTTTGGCCAGTTCAATTGAGTCGATCTTCCCGACCGATTATTCCGGGACACCGCTGGCCGAATTGCCTTTGATGCAGGAAGTAAAAAATTATGATGATATGACATTTATATATTGTGTCGCTGATAACGCCACTGTCGATTATTGGGTATCGATTGTTAATGCCCAATATGGTATTCCGGTTGGCGCCGGCGTTACCGCCGTGATGGCGCCGAAAATGTATTCATTTCTTGAAGCGGGTCAGATGACCGGTTTATTGGGTGGAATGAAAGGCGCGGCGGAATATGAAAAGATGGTTGGTGCGCTTGGTACTGCCACTATTGGAATGGATGCGCAATCAATGTCACATCTTTTGATAATATTTTTAGTGATTGTTGGAAACCTTGGATTTTTCATGAAACGCAGAAAATCGAAGGGTGCGGAGTAATAGATGGAAAGCTTTAGCTTTTTAGAACATTTTGAGATATGGCTTAGAGCCTATCTGATTTTATCGCTGTTCTCCTTTATGTATAAGGATAACAGGTTCTATAAGCTATCCGAGCATGTTTT
>JAUVBC010000230.1 GCA_030591405.1 Candidatus Zixiibacteriota bacterium | reverse complement strand
CCTTTGATCCTGAGTCATGCTCTTCAAAATAAACAAGCTTCACCGGTCGATGCGATTTGGTATATTTGGCACCCTTTCCAGAATTGTGCTGTTCTAATCGGTTTGGAATATCTTTTGTTATACCGATATAATATGAGCTATCGCGGCATTCAAGAATATAAAGATACCAGATGTCATTCATGAGAAATTGATTATCCAAATCCTTTAAGATTATCCCTTCGCCAAAACTCAGGGTTTAAGAATGCGTAAATCGTTTGCGCCAACGCATTTTAAAAGCGGAGGAGGTAGGATTCGAACCCACGGTACCTTGCGGTACAACGGTTTTCAAGACCGCCGCTTTCAACCACTCAGCCACTCCTCCGGCTACTGGAAAACCAATTAAATCTTTATGGAAGGTTTTGTCAAGATGATTGTCTTTATTTATAAAAGGGCGGATATTATTCCGCCCTTTAGACATTGTTTTCAATGTTTTCAAAAGTATTTAGCCGAGACAGCGGCAATTTTGACTCTATACCCCACCGCAAATGCTGGTGCTTTGCCAGTGCTGTCCGTCGGAATATATATCAATCGAGATCGTTCCGTTGTTGAAACTGTAGGTGGCAATCCAGGCTGATTCGAGAGAAAGATAATCTTCTTCACCAATGCAGTCAAGATTAAATGCCGCCGACATACCAATTATTCCGTTGGATGGGCATTCCTGAGTTTCATCAATTACAAGATCATTATAAGTCTGCGTGGATGTCAGTTCTATATCACAATCCATAAGCTCTAATCCTGAATACTGGGTAACAATCGAGACCGAATCATGAATAGCGCCATTAAGTGTTATCACTTCACCAACAAACGATTCAGTGGTAACAACAATATTGGCATGGTCCTTTATCTGAAGAATCCCACCATCAGCACTATAGGCGTTGATATCAACATGCTGACGGATATCCAACTCATCGGTTAACAACTCATCGGGATACTGCACAGTTGTCCCTGAATTTTTATATCTTAAAGAGTCAACACCAGATACCTGCATACTATCAGTTTGTCCTTCTTCGGTAATAACTAATAATGCAGAAAATGTAAAAACGTGCCAGAAATTGCTATAGGCATATTCCAAACTACGGTATTCGAGAACTTCTGTGCTGATTTTATGGGCCTTAAAAAGTGGTGAAGATGACCCGCCCATCGCCATAACCGTATCAGACAGGTCAAATGGGATTTTCATTACTTCAAGACTTAATCCATTGAGATCGGACATTGTCTCAAATCCGGTATCGTCCGGTTCACCTTCAATAGCCGATGAGGTCGGTTTTTCTTCACAACCCAAGATAAAAAACAGGCCCAATACAGTTACAAAAACAGACAGTGATAAAAATTTTGCACGCATTTTTGCTCCTTCTTTTAATTTTATGACATAATATATTTATCGGACAAAAACGATTCTAACTGTAGAAAAATATGTTTCAGGAATGACCAAAATTGAATTTTGCCACCGCTTTACCGTAAAACACAGTGCTCAAATAACTTCCACCGCAGGGCTATAGTTAAGCCTTCTATATTAATAGAATCTGATCAATATTGGAAATAGCGGGAGAAATCAAATAATACATTTCCCCGGATGTTGCATCCGGGGCTACTTACTACTAAATCTAATATAAATAAGGTCTATTGTTTCCAGCGGTAAATATAACCCATCCCAAATTCTTTGAAATGTTCCCTTAGTTCATCAAGTGTAAACCAATTACCATCAGTTTCCTTGCCTGTTGTCGGAATAACTATCGATTGCGCCGGATTGCCTCCATGGGCAATCAGCATTTTTCTCGGCTGGTATTCGGCGACGGCAATATCTAATATCACCGCAGAATGCCCAATTGAGTCGGGATCATCATCTCTAAATTGAATAAAGACATTTGTGGCTTTGGCAAAGTTAGAATTAGTATGTTCAACATTTTTTCGCAGCGATTTGGTATCAAAATATTTTGTTACAAATTTAACATAGTTTTGAAATTCTTCATCAGTATCAAGACGACTCAACCCTTCGTTTCTTAAGTAAATATCTTTATCTTTTTCATCGATATATTTGCCTTGGAGCCAGCTCTTGTAGTTGACAACCAAATTTTCATTCAGGATAATATTAAAACTATCTAATATTCCCTGCAGTCGGAAAGAATACATGGCAAATAGTACCAGTATATCGGCGTCAGTGATGTATTTGGAATCTATGTTCATATCAATAACTCTATTGAGCGTATCAGCTTTGGCTACTTTTTTCCCTTTCCAATTTAACACCGGCGTTCCCGGAGGCATCAGCGGTAGATTTGACAACCAGTGCTGAAATAAACTCAATCGATCTGAAGAATATCTATCGTAACCGACCGGATTAGGCACCTGGGTTATCAATGACAAATTGGGATCATTGTACTGGGCAAACGGAAACGGTTCGGAGTTTTGCTGCGCATTCTGGGCAAAAGATATTATCCCGGATGCTAACAGAATGATTAGAAAAATTAACAGTTTGATTTTCATTATTCACCTCTTTGATTTAAACGATTATACAACAAACGGCCAATCAAGTTTGAAAAAATCATTGATAATTACCAAATTATAAAAATATATTGGCAAATAAATTATTTTGCCAAATCCTCTCTTTTAAGCGCTCTGGCAAATTTACTATGTTTTTGAAAAACCGTTACAATTTGGACAGAATCAAGAAAAGTCGTAATTCCCCCAAGTGCTTTTTGATAAAACAGATGGTCCTCTAATTCAATTTCCAGCTCATAATCTATTGAACCATCAGAATATTCAGTTTTGTCAATTTCAAAGAGCAAATCAATACCACCGCCCAAGAAATTGACCGGAAAACGATTGTTTACAAAATGAAGCCTTTGGACAAGATCGCGAGGATTAACTATTGGTCGAATAATTTGGGCGATCTCATCAGGAATATTTCCATCTCTGAGGCCATTATTCGCATATTTTTGGGCAGTTTCATCCGGTATTATGACTTCGATTTCATCTCTTATGGCCAGTCCACCTGAAGATTTCGCTGCTTTTCCTTTTAAAGTCAGGCTGCTTTTATTTTCTTCTATTCGTAATCGAAGGGCCCATCCGTTTTTTGACAGAACCATATTTTCGGAATCAAAAAAATAGTTTTCCTGCCGGGTCGGCTTTCCTGTAAGCCCAAAACGCTCGATCAACCTGTTATAATTTTCTTCATTTTGAAGATCAAGTTTTATTTCAATTTCCTGTGGCAGCATTGTTTTGACTCTTTGTAAAATAGAATAGCCGCCCAAAAAGCGGCTATTCTTTATAGTTATACTCTTTATTTAAATCGTTTTGGCGATTTGGCTTCCCATTCGACAACAATCGGACTGGCCACAAATATTGAAGAATAAGTTCCGACTATAATCCCCAGCATTAAAGCCAGCGAGAAATCGCGTAACACTTCACCGCCAAAGAAAAACAGCGTTGCGGCCACCAGTAATGAGGTCAGCGATGTCATCACTGTTCTGGAAAGGACCTCATTAATAGAACTGTTAACGGTTTCAACAAACTGACCTTTTTGGCGGGTTTTTTTTAGATTTTCCCTGATTCTGTCATAAACCACCACCGTATCGGTTAGCGAGTATCCGGCCAAAGTCAAAAGGGCGGTAACAACCAGAAGAGTTATCTCCTTATCAAGAATCATAAAAACTCCAAGGACAGCCAAAACATCATGGAAAGTGGCCACAGTGGCCGCGATACCGGAGCGGAAATCAAATCGCAGCCAGATATACATAATCAATCCGAGAACCGAAATCATCACTGCCCAGCGAGCACTTGTTTTAAGTGATTCTCCAACTGCCGGTCCGATTATATGCTCGGAATCCCGGGTGAAAGTATTACCCTCAAATCGGGCCGAAATGATCTCGCGCAATCTATCCACCGCTTTTTGATCGCCAGCTGTGGTTTCTTTAACTCTGATGATATATGAATTGGGAACATTGTGACGTTCCAATTCCTGAATTGCAGCTTCAGGGAAATCGTTGGTAACTGCTTTGCGCAGGTCGGCGATATTAATCGGGTTTTCAAAATTACCCTGAAGCATCGTACCGCCTGCAAAATCAATTCCCATATTGGCCTTATTAAGAAGAACCATGGTAAAGGCCGTCAGCCCGATTATTATCAGAAGAGCCGACAACAGGAAGGCCTTCCGACGATGGCCAATAAAATCAATATTAGTTTCTTTTAGTATCCTGAACATTTATCGACTCCTTATATGCTAAGTGATTTATAGCCTTTGCGTATATCAAAAATTGTT
>JAUVBC010000115.1 GCA_030591405.1 Candidatus Zixiibacteriota bacterium | reverse complement strand
TATATAATCAATTACTTGGAAAATAGCGGACCAGCGCCCGATTGCGAGTAAACTGAAATTAGATATCTCAAAGGGACAGGTTTTTGACCTGTCCCTTTTTTATTTGCAATTGAATCAGGTTTTTGTATTATCATCTTTATATATGAGGGAAAAATGAAAAAAGTATTATTATTTATACTACTGAGTTTGATTGTTTTTGTATCCCTCGCCTGTGACAACAATAAGCTGCCCGGGTGGAAAACCGATGCGATACTCAGAGTCGGAACCGATGCCACCTATCCTCCGTTTGAGATGGTTGACACCAAAACGGGTCAGCCGGAGGGGTTTGATATTGATATCATGAAGGCGATTTGCCGGATTAACGGCTGGAAACCGGAATTTATAGTAACACCTTTTGACGGGATTATTTCCGGACTTAAAGGCGAAAAATATGACTGTATCATATCGGCGATGACAATAACCGAACAAAGGCAGGCGATCGTTGATTTTTCAGAAAGTTATTATCTGGCTGGTCAGGTGATTGCTGTCGCAATCGGCGATACGATTATTACTTCTGTCGAGGATTTGCGCGGAAGAAAAGTGGGGGTTCAACTCGGAACAACCGGCGAAAAAATGGCGAAATCGCTGGCCGGATTATTGGTCTTTTCGTTTGATAATATCGGTGCCGCTTTTATTGATATGGAAAACGGACAGATTGACGCCATCTTAAACGATTGGCCGACAACCAATGAGTATATAAGACTTAAAGGAACGGCTAAGACGGTTGGTGAAATTCTCTCCAAAGAATATTACGGTATCGCTTTGAAAAAAGGGGATATCGAGCTTATTTCCAAAATCGATTCGGCCATTACAATATTAAAAGGTAATGGAGAATACGATAATATTTACAAAAAGTGGTTTAATACGATTCTATAATCAGCCTATTTCTACAAATCGAAGAAAATTCCGGCCAAAAAATTATTGTATTAATCTGTTTTAGGGCATAGAAATATGTTGATTTTTCCTGAGATATGGTTATCATACTTTGCTTATGTCGATGAATTACAAATTGTCAGGATTGGCCGGGAAAATAATTGCTATTGATGGGCCGGCCGGTTCGGGGAAATCGACCACAGCCAGATTATTGGCTTCAAAGATTGGTTATACCTTTCTTGATACCGGAGCGATGTATCGGGTGGTTGCTTGGGTGGCGTTAAAAAAGGGATTATCGGTTGATGATGGCAAGTCTCTGGAGATGATTTCCCGCCAGGTGGAAATTAGTTTTGAAATGGATGGTGAAATAAACCGCGTGTTTTTGTTTGGCAAAGAGATGACCGATGAAATCCGGACGCCGGAGGTTACCAAGGCGGTCTCGCCGGTATCGGTTCATGCCGGAGTCAGAAAAGCTTTGGTAAAACGGCAAAGAGAAATGGCCAAAAATGGATCTGTTGTGGCCGAGGGCCGTGATACCACTTCAGTCGTTTTTCCCAACGCCGATTTGAAGATTTACCTTGATGCCTCTATCGAAGAACGAGCGCGGAGGCGACTGTTGGAATTGGCTCGTAAAGGAATAAGCACGACCTTTGAGGAGCTAAAGAGAGAGATATATGATCGTGATAAAAGAGACAGCAAACGGGAAAATTCTCCTCTGACGAAAACGGCTGACGCAGTTGTTATTGATACGACATCACTTACTATTGAAGCGCAGGTGGAAAGGATAATCAGGCTGATTAAGGCTCGAATACTGAATGCATGAAGCCCCTCTATTTAATTGGATGGATAATAAGTTGGATTGCGGCCAGATTGATTTTTAGGATGAAAGTGCACCATAAAGAAAATATTCCCAGCTCAGGCGCCTTTTTATTGGCTAGTAATCATATTTCTCTGGCTGATCCCCAGTTTGTCGGTTCTGCCGTCAAAAGAGAGATTCATTTCCTCGCCAAAAAAGAATTATTCAACAATTGGTTTTTTGCAAAGATCCTCAAACGTCTTAACACTCATCCGGTAAATAGAACCGGTTTTGATAAAAAGGTAATAGACACAGCAATTGAAATTTTGCAATCGGGCGAGCCGATCATAATGTTTCCTGAGGGAACCAGAGGAAAAGAAGGAAAGTTTCTTCCGGCGCGTCCCGGAATTGGTATTATTGCGCAGACAGCAAAAACTCCAGTGGTACCGGTATATGTGAGCGGGACCGATAAATTATCGGCATGCTTTTTTGGGAAAGAGAAACTCAATCTGTTTATAGGTTCACCTGTTACGGTTGATAAAATAAAAAATTACAGTGATGATAAAAATGGCTATCGTGAATTAGCCGATGAGATAATGAATCGAATTAAAGATTTAAAAGCAGAATTTGATGGGAGGGTTAATTAATAGCACCCGGAATTTCGTTTAAGTATTTCAATTCGGGTCGATATTAAAATAACCGATTTTATTTTGAATGTCCCACTGAAACGGTTTTCCGTTTCGGGATAAATATACGTTTTAGGAGGAAATGATTAAAATGGCTGAAGCCAAACAAAACACTGCGAAAAAAATTGAAAAGACGGGAGGTGTTAAACAAGCCGCCACAGCGACCAAGAGAAAAGCTTCTCAGGGCAAAAAAACCAAAACCAAAAAGGTAAAACTGGTTAAAGTTGATGAGAAAGTTCAAGCCGTTGCGACAACCCAGGTAGTTAAGAAGCAGGAACTGGTTGTCACGGATCGAATGAAGCGACTCTCGGAGAAGGCGGCTGATCGAGCCATTCGGACAGATGAGAAGAAAGCTGAGCCGGAATTTGTAGCTTCGATGAAACTGACCGATATCGATAGTATGATATATACTCAGGAAGAATATGAAGGTCTTCTGGAGATGTATGACAGTACTATCAAAGATATTAAAGAAGGTCAGATCGTAGCAGGCAGGGTTCTGGGAGTTAACAGAGATGATGTTATTGTCGATGTCGGATTCAAATCTGAAGGATTGATATCAATCGGTGAATTTCCGGAACCGATCAATATTGCTGTTGGCGATGAGATCGAAGTTTATCTGGAGCAGATTGAGGACCAGAATGGACAGTTGATTCTATCCAAGAGCAAAGCTGATTTCATGAAGGTTTGGGATAATATCAAAGATGTCCATGATTCCGGCGAGTTGATCGAAGGAAAACTGGCGCGTCGTATTAAGGGTGGTATGATTGTCGATATCAATGGTGTCGATGCCTTTCTACCTGGATCACAGATCTCGCTCCGACAAGTTCCTGATTTTGATGCCCTTATCAACACGAAAATGCAATTCAAGATAATCAAACTGAACAGAAATCGGAGAAATATTGTTGTTTCCCGTCGCGTTGTTTTGGAAGATGAACGCGAAGAGAAACGCTCATATCTTCTCAAGGAGATTGCCGTTGGGCAGGTCCGGGAAGGTATTGTCAAAAATATTACCGATTTTGGTGTCTTTATTGATTTGGCCGGAGTGGATGGACTTCTCCATATCACTGATATTTCATGGGGAAGGATCAAACATCCCAGTGAGGTAGTGACTCTTGGCGAATCAATAAAGATCAAGATCCTGGATTTTGATGAGAAAACATCGAGAATCTCTCTTGGTTTAAAACAATTGACACCTTATCCCTGGGAAAATATTGAAGAGAAATATCCCATTGGTAAGAAAGTGCCCGGAAAGGTTGTTTCGATAACCGATTATGGTGCCTTTATTGAGTTGGAAAAAGGTGTTGAAGGTTTGATTCATATCTCTGAAATGTCCTGGACACAACATATCAAGCATCCATCGAAGATCATGAATGTTAACGATACGATTGATGCGGTTGTGCTCTCGGTAGATAGAGAAAATGAAAAAATCTCTCTCGGTATCAAGCAGATGGAACCGGATCCCTGGGAAATTATTGAAGATAAATATCCGCTTAATAAGGTCGTTAATGGGAAGGTTCGTAATCTGACTGCTTTTGGTTCATTTGTTGAACTTGAAGAGGGTATTGATGGTCTTGTTCATATTTCTGATATGTCATGGACAAAGAGGGTTCAGCATCCGTCAGAATTAATGAAGAAGGGCGACAGTATCGAAATCAAAATCCTCCGAATTGATCATGAAAACCGTCGTATTTCACTTGGTCTAAAACAGCTTCAGGATGATCCCTGGCCGAATATTGCCAAGAAATACTCACCCGGCTCAGAATGTTTGGGAACGATTTCCCGCGTTTTGGATCGTGGTGTTATGGTTGAACTTGATGAAGAAGTAGAAGGATTTGTACCAACCACCCAAATGGGAAAACCTGATCTGGACAGTCCCGGCCAGGCTTTTTCTGAAGGTGAACAAATCCCGCTTCAGGTGATCGAGCTGGATCGTCAGGCGCATAAAGTGGTTTTATCGGTACAGGCCTATTATAAAAAACGGGAACAGACCGAATTGGATGAGTTTATCGCATCACATCCGACCCGGACAACTTCTCTTGGTGATTCCGTTGCTAAGGAAAAACCAAAAGTGGCAGTTCCCGAATCTGTGAAGCCAGTTTCTGAAACTCCGGAAACAGCTTCAGCAGAAACGGCTGAAATACCGACTCCCGATGCAGAATCTACCGAGCCGATTGAAACCAAACCGGTTGAGGAGACTCCTGCGGAAGAGACTCCTGCGGAAGAGACTAATGTTGAAGAAGAGAAGCCAAAAGATAATCCTGAAACGGAATAACGGATTGGCTTATTTCAATAGATAGCAGAATAATAAAGCGGTGAGATAATCACCGCTTTATTTTTTTCTGTTCTCCCGTATATTAATAATTATGATAGAAGAGAAAGAACAGACAAGGGCAAAGCGTTTTGCCATTGAGACCATCGGATGTCGGCTAAATCAGTATGAATCTGAAAAAATGGCCACTCAGCTTACTGTCCAGGGGCTGGATCGGGTCGATTACAATCAAGAGGCTGATCTTTATTTAATTAATACCTGCACCGTGACCGGCCGCGCTGATGCCTCCTGCCGGAACAGCATATCCCGGGCAACCAAGCGAGAAAATGGGGCGGTTGTGGTCGTTATTGGCTGTTATGTTGATTCGGAATCGGAAAAAATAGCACAGTTAAATGGCGTAGATTTGGTTGTTGGTAACAGCGGAAAAGATAATATTGCAAAAATACTCAATAATAAATTCCCCTTTCTATTTAAAAATAAACCGGTTTTGGCGGAACCACAGTCTGTGTCTGACTTTTATCAACACAGTCGGGCCTGGGTAAAAATAAGCGATGGCTGTAATCAAAAGTGTGCCTATTGTATAATCCCTCATGTTCGGGGAAAATTGATCAATCGTCCGGCATCGGAAATAGTTGATGAAATTAATTTATTGTCTAAGAGCGGATATCATGAAGTAGTGCTTACCGGGGTTCATATCGGACAGTACAGCTGGGCGGGAGTAAAATCGATTGCTGAGTTAGTACCGTATATTTTGGATAATAGCAATGTTTCCCGCTTGAGGCTGTCATCGATTGAACCACAGGAAGTCAATCCTGACCTGATAGAGATAATCAAAAAGGGGGGACACAGAATCTGTCGGCATCTGCATATCCCGCTACAATCAGGCTCCGATCGCGTTCTGAGAATAATGCACCGTCCATATTCATCCAAAAACTACCTGGACAATTTGTGTTTTATTAAAGATAAAATTGATGGTATGGTAGTTGGAGCCGATATAATAGTCGGTTTTCCGGGAGAAAGCGACATCGATTTTGAAGAATCGGTCAGGGTTGCAAAATCAGGTTTGATAGACTACCTTCATGTCTTTTCATACTCGGATCGTCCCGGAACCGAGTCTTCAGAGATGCCGGACAAAGTTGCCCCCAAATTCATTAAAGAACGCAGCAAAATTCTTCGAGAAATATCGGATATAAATTATAAAGCGGCATTGGCAAAAGAAATTACACAAACCGTGTATGCTGTAGCCGAGTCCAAAACCAATCAAAATAAAAAGCAGTATTGGGGAATAACCGATAATTATCTTAAAATTCTCCTTCCTGAAAATCTTGGGGGCGGGCGCGAAATTCTCAAACTCAATGCAACCGCCGCAAAAGATAAATATCTGATCGGCACAATCTGATTCCTAATTTCTAAATCCTGAATATTTTGACCTGTAAGACAGGAAAACTTTTCATCTTTTAATCTCCTCTGACTTTCCGTTAAGTATCAAATAGACTCAGTAAGATGCTGTCGTGTGGTCGGTTAAGTGTCTTTTGCTGAACCTTGGCACACGCCATGCTTTACAGTCCATTGGTGAAATAAATTTATTGTAAATAAAAATGGCTGAAGAATGGCTAAAGACAAAGAAAATAAAGATAAAAAGAGCGAAGAGATTGTCGGATTAGACGACGGCGATTTAAAAGAAGAAGGCGAAGGCAATGGAGAAGAAGGTATCAATAAGAAGGGCCTTCTGGATAAGTATAAAAAGTTTATCCTGCCGACCGCAATCGCTTTGGGAGCTTTTGTGATTTCTATCGTAGGGGTTAAATTTTTAAATGCTCCGTCGCATGAATTGTCCGAGGAGGTTTCTGTTGAGGATTCCGGACATTCTGAGACTGCTGATAATACTAAATTATCTATGGATAATATAAAGAAACAAAATGATGACGAAAGTAATAAGCAGAGTATAGAGAATATGGTCGAAGAGTCATCGGATGCTTTCACAATTGATACTTCCGCTATAATGGATGGTCTCGCTTTTCTGGATTATACTCCAGAGATGGAAGCGGAAGAGAAAAAACAGGGTCAAATGGACAAAGGTTCGCCATCTGACGGCAACAATGATGGAGCTGATCAAATAACCAGGATGACTCCACAAGATTCGGTAGATACTTTGAGCTGGCTTGATAAAGAGATGACGAAACTTGATAAGGCTAAGGCTGTTAATGCAAGTACAATTAAGAAACTACAAGCTCTTGAATATAAAATTGATCAGGCTCTTAAAAAAATAGAGCAGGCCGAGTCATCTCGTATTATTAATCTGGCTC
>JAUVBC010000197.1 GCA_030591405.1 Candidatus Zixiibacteriota bacterium | reverse complement strand
CAATTTGAGAACGGTATCGGGATGATGCGCTATTTTTTAACCGACTTCAACCGCAAGAAAAGATTTCTTAAAAGCAAAAAACTGAAAAAAAGAATAGCGATTATTACCGGAGTTTCTGCATATTCCATTCTGAAAGATAAAGTGATAGGATATTTGAAAAAGGAAATGGGATTTAAAATAGATGTATACCGGGTCGAAAATAATTTCTGGGGTCCTAAGGTAACTGTCAGCGGGTTATTGACAGGAGGCGATATTTTATCCTGTCTGAAGCAGATAAATAATAAGTATGACCTTGTTATCTTGCCGCCAAACTGTTTGAACGGCGATGATCTTTTTCTTGATGATATCTCTTTGAGTGAATTAGAGAGCAAGGCAGGGGTACCAATCAAAATCGGGTCATATAGTATGGTTGATACGATAAGGGAGTCTATAAATTGAATATTCCTCTGGTAGCTATAATTGGTCGTCCCAATGTTGGGAAATCATCTCTGTTTAATCGTTTTTTGCAGAGGAAATTGGCGATAGTTGATGATACACCCGGAGTCACACGTGACCGTAATTATGGTCTGTGTGATTGGGCCGGGCGTGAATTTTATCTGGTTGATACCGGCGGTATGATTCCCGGTTCCAAAGGTGCTATTGAGAAAATGATTTTGGCCCAATCTGAGATAGCAATAGCCGATTCGGACCTGACTGTTTTGGTTGTTGACAATCAAACCGGTCCTGACAGCACTGAGCAGAAAATCGCCAGACAATTATTGAAATCAGGAAAGAACACGATAATTCTGGCCAATAAAATTGATGATTTAATAAGTGAACATGAGCGCTTTCAGTTTTCACGGCTTGGATTGGGTGATCCTCTGGCCGTCTCTGCGACAGCCGGGCTTGGCATTGGGGAAGCGCTGGACGAAATTGTCGAACATTTGCCAACAATAGGAAGTATGGAGCAGGAGTCTGACGCCATACGGATAGCGGTTATTGGCAGGCCGAATGTCGGCAAATCATCGTTTATCAATAAATTGATCGGTGAGGAGAGAGTGATTGTTTCTCCAATTCCGGGGACTACTCGTGATGCGGTCGATACTCCCTTTGAATTTGAGGGCCAAAAGTATGTTCTGGTTGATACTGCCGGCTTAAGAAGAAAAGCCAAAGTCAAAGATGCTATTGAATATTATACTACCCTGCGAACACTGCGCGCTATTGAAAACTGCGATATTGCACTGATTCTGGTCGATGCCTCCGAAGGTTTGATTGTGCAAGATCTGAAAGTGATCGAGGATGCCGCCAATGTTCGACGCGGAATGCTTATGGCGGTTAACAAGTGGGATCTGGTCGAAAAAGATACCCATACGGCTGATATATTTTCGTCGCAAATAAAAGAATATGCTCGAACTCTTGCCTATATCCCAAATATATATATCTCCTGCCTGACCGGTCAGCGTGTTGTCAAAGTATTACCGCAGATCGATAAGGTCTATAACAACTGGAACCAGGAAATACCAACTTCCGAACTTAATAACTTTCTTGAGGATATAGTCGAAAAAAGTCAACCGGCAGCAGTCAAGGGAAAACATATAAAGCTTTACTATGTTACTCAATCGGGAGTTAAACCTCCCACTTTTCTATTTTTCTGTAACTATCCGCAACTGCTTCAGAAAAGTTATATTCGCTATATAGAAAATCAGTTGCGAGACAAATACGATTTTGATGGCGTTCCGATCAGGATTAGATTCAAAAAACGGTAATAACCTGATAACTCGGGCGTTTTTACCAAAAATCCCAAAATTTTAGAAAATATTCAGGTTATTTATTTTCTTAAATAACTTATCTGTCAAGGTATTAGCGGTTTTGCCGAAAATTGTTATATGGAAGCTATTAACTCATCTGAAGACAGGATTTTTGAGCTCGAATCAAAGCTTGAGAAAAGCCGCCTGAAAGTCCATGATTTGGCGACTATGGGGACGCTGATTGCCTCGATCCTTGATATTGATACAATCCTATCGGTTGTGATGGAGATGTCGATCCGAATTGTCGATGGCGAGGTCGGGCTGATTCAACTTTATGAAAACGATGAATTATGTTCCAAAATCAGTTGGGGTGTTGATGATATCCTGGTAAAAAGTATTATTTATGCGGATGATCTCGACATATCCAGCTATTGTTTTAAAAACCAGGAATCGATTGTATACAATGATTTTAATAAAAAGCTTCCTCAGGGACTAAATATCAATAGCGTCATTGCAGTTCCGATTAAATCTCGTGCACGATGCCATGGAGTTGTCGTAATAATTAACAATACTTCTGGCGAAGATTTTACCGATCTGGAGAAATTTAATCTGGAGATGCTGATTAATTTCGCCGCGGTTGCCATTGATAATTCTATTCTTTTAAAAGAATCTCTGGCCAAACTAAAAATGGAACAGGAACTATCAATTGCACGACAGGTGCAAAATGCGATCCTTCCGGAGGGTGAGGTAGCGATAGAGAATATCGAATTCGGGATGATTTACGAGCCGGCCAAAGAGGTTGGCGGCGATTTTTATGATATTCATAAAATTAGTGAAAAAGAATTTTTGGTGATAATCGGCGATGTCTCCAATAAGGGTGTCCCTGCCGGATTGGTGATGGCTGCTTCGGCGGCAATTATTAAAGCCGAATTACGGAATAATCCGGCTATTGCACTGTCGGATCTGATGAGCCACCTGAATAATCTTTTATGTGATGGTATCATAAAAAGTCATGATATGTTTGTTACCTTGTTTATTGCCCGGTTTGATATGCAATCAGCAAAAGTTTCTTACTGTAATGCCGGTCATGTGCCGCCGCTGTATTGGACAACCACCAAAAACGAAGTTGTTGAGCTTCGTTTGGGTGGTACATTTGTTGGGCAATTTCCTGATATACCATACAAAGAGGGTGATCTGCCAATCAGTCGCGGAGACCGATTGTTTGCTTTTACCGATGGTCTTACTGAGGCCGAAGATATAAATGGTAAATTTTTCGGCACGGAGCGGGCGCGGAAAATATTTATAGCTAATAAAGAACTCCCGGCTAATCTGTTCTGCGATGATGTCAAAAAATGGGCCGACCGTTTCCGTGAAGGAACCCAACATGAGACTTTTGATGATTTTACTATTTTTGAACTTAAAATTGGTGCCATCTAGATAATATGAGTTTTATTAAACTTACATACAGTTCGGTGATCAAATCAGAGCAATATATGTATGATGATGTCAAAGCCTTTCTTGTCGATAAAAGTATAGACGCCAGGCTGATAAACAACATCATGTTATCAGTCTCAGAGGCTTTTACCAACGCCTTGTTACATGGCAATCAATCAGATCCGAATAAATCTATTCATATCTCAATCACTACTAATAACGATGAGATAATTGCCGATATAACAGATGAAGGCAGCGGGGATGTGGAACATCTTGGAAGCCATGAGGAAGCAGATCTCTGGCAGGAAGGTGGCCGCGGTATGATGCTGATTAAGAGAATATCCCGCGAAGTCGCTTTTAGTAAAAGTATTAAAACAGGTGGTACGCAGGTTACAATAAAGTTTGATCGCAACAAGTACAAACATAAAGTAGAACAAAATATTTAGTAATAAACTGGAGGAGAAAATGGAACTAACTCGTAGAGATGAAGATATGGTTGCTGTTTTATCATTGTCCGGACGCCTCGATCTGGCCAATGGCAACACACTTAAAGATGAGATCAAGACTGTTTTAGACAGCGGTAAAACTGCCATCCATCTTTGCATGAAAGATCTTGAATTTGTCAATAGTTCCGGTCTCGGCGCAATGGTTTCGATAATGAAAGAAATCCGTCTCCGGCGCGGACGATTGACCTTATCTGATATGGCCGATTATGTTCGTGAAGTTTTTGATATTACGCAATTATCACATATCTTTGAAATATTTCCCACTGAAGAAGAAGCTCTTCACTCTTATCAAACCGCAGCACAGATATAGCAATATAATCGGGAAGGAATCGATATGGAACGGAAAAATATTCTAATTGTTGATGATGAGTTATTAATCAGGGATCTATTATACGATTTCTTTTCTGAAAAAAACTGGATTGTCTCGGTTTCCGATTCCGGTAGTAAGGCTCTTGAATTGCTAAAAACAAGACGGTTTGACTTGGCACTGGTTGACCTCAAAATGCCGGAGATCGACGGGATTGCGTTAATAAAATCTATTAAGGCTCGTTATCCGTCGTTACCGATTGTAATTATTACCGCATTTCCAAGTTTCGAATCGGCGGTCGAGGCACTCAGACTGAAAATTGATGATTATATTACCAAGCCGTTTAATATAAATAAACTGTTCAAAACGGTTTGCGGAATATTGGAAAAACCAATAGATCAACCGGACGTTATACCTACTGAAAAATATTAATCCGAACCTATTTGCTTTCTGCTGCATTATTTCCGGGTTATAAAATATCAAATACCTTAACAGGTTTCTCCTATTATCAAACGGTATATAAAAAGTATAATATTTTTTTTGTTGATTAATATTTTCATATAAAATATTATCCATTAACTTTAACAGAGGTGAGCTGTGACGGACGAAGACAGTATTGGGACAGTGGAAAAATCGGATGAAGTGGGGCAGTTTACCGAAACTTATTCATCGTTCAATAAAATAATTAACAGCTTGCAAAGGCAGTATCTATCACTGAAAGATACCTATACTGAACAAAGCGAACAATTACAGTCGGTAAATCAATCTTTGCAGTCGATGGTTGGCGAAAATCGCGCTGTTACTGAATTCTTAAACAGTATCTTGAATTCTCTCTCATCGGGAGTTGTTGCGGTAAATCGCTCCGGTCTTATAACTCATATCAATCCCGCGGCAAAAAATATTTTGGGGCTGTCCGACCGTCGTCGCCAATATTATGGCCTGCCATGTGAAGAAATTAT
>JAUVBC010000116.1 GCA_030591405.1 Candidatus Zixiibacteriota bacterium | reverse complement strand
TCTGACTCGTTTTATGTCGGTTGTTGATAAGATCAATGCCATTATTATTTCAGATTATGGCAAGGGAGTAATAACTGCTTCTTTATTGGAAAAACTAATACCGATCTGCAAGGAAAAGAATATTTTTATTGCGGTTGACCCGAAAGAATCAAATTTCTTTAATTATAAAGGCGTTTCGGTCGTTACTCCTAATCACCATGAGGCCGGATTTGTAGCGGGTCGCAGAATCGTCAATGAAAATGATCTAAAAATTGTCAGTCGTATTTTATTGGACAAGCTGCAAGCTGAATCTCTTCTGATAACAAGAGGCAGTGAGGGGATGGCTCTGTTCACCGCCGATGATCAGGTCGATTATTTCCCGACCGTTGCCCGCAAGGTTTTTGATGTCACCGGTGCCGGCGACACCGTTATCTCGGTTTTTGTTTCGGCGATTGCCGCCGGAGCGACCTTACAGGAAGCAGCCTTAATCTCCAACTGTGCCGCAGGAGCAGTTGTAGCAGAAATCGGCACTGCGGCGATAACGAGCAAACAGTTGGCACTTAAGTTTAAAGACAACTTTATAGATTGAGATAAAATTAGCAGAAAAAAGATGACGAATAAAACCAAAAATATATTCAATTCTTCTGATAAGAAAACTATTACCAACTTCTTAGATAACATGAGGAAAAAACGCAAGCGGATAGTTTTCACCAATGGCGTTTTTGATATTCTGCACTATGGTCATATTAACTATCTGACCAAAGCGAGAGAGATGGGTGATATTTTGATTGTTGGGCTTAATCGCGATAGTTCGGTTAGAAAATTCAAATCAAAAGATCGACCGCTTCAAAATGAAATGGATAGAGCCCGGATTTTGACCGCTCTAAAGGCAGTTGATTATGTGATCTTATTCTCTGAAGAAACTCCAGCCAAACTTATTGAGATGGTTAAGCCAGATATTCTCGTTAAAGGTGCCGATTATAAAATCTCTGAGATAGTCGGGGCTGAATTTGTTAAATCGTATGGTGGTGAAGTCAAACGAATTAAATTTGTCAAAGGACGTTCTTCAACTGATATTATCAAGAAGCTAAACAGCTAATATTTCTATTTAAACGGATTATCTACTAAATCAATTTTTTGTTGATTCTGATTCAATCTTGCAGGCATGACAACCTTCCCTGCCGAGAACGGTGCGCCGATATACCGCCCCTCTTTGGCAACCGTTACAAAACCACCCCCCTGATTTGGAATCCAATCGAACCAATAGGTCGTATCAATAGTTGTACCAGTCGTCTCAATATCAATAAATACATGAGAACTAACAATAAATGCGCCATAACTACTATTCATATCATTCCAATTGATACCAAATTCCAATACATTTGTATCCATCGGTACATTGTGATAAGCAAAACCGGTTGTATCGAAAGATAAATTCCAAAAACCTGTATCAGGTGGAACCTGCCAAAAAGCCATAGCAGTATCCCCTCCATGTAATCCTATTATTACTCTATGGTCAGCACCGATCCCATTTAATGCCGAACCGGCAAAATCTAAGCGACCGGTCGATGGATTAAGATCGCTGTCGAGATAGATACCGAGATCAAGAGTTGAGTCATTGATCTGATCCATTGCAAAAGGATATGGATAAGGATGGGTCCAATTTTTTGCAAATTCATATCTTAGTTCCAAAGTAGTTTCAGTACTGCGGGCCAGCATTCTTCGGACATCCTGTGGTAATCCTTCGGAATTATCATCGGTTGCCATTATCTCCCACTGATATATTATCTCGATAGTATCAGAATAACCGACATGACTCGGACCGTAATATGCTTTAGATGATATATCATGTACTGAACCAATTGACCATGACGACGCATCAAGCAGATATTCATAAGGCGTGGTTAAATCTGTTGCAGAACTCATAATCGCATCATCAATATAAAATTCGACACTATCAACCCCGACCGGATGAGAAATATCAACAACAATAGTTACGGTATCATCAACAATGGCACTGTCAAACGGATGGGTGAAAGACGGTAGCGGTATAAACGGATCTGATATAGTTCTAAAATTCCAACTGTAAGCGGTGGCTAGATTATTTCCGAATGTATCAGCAACAGCCGTTGAAATCGTGGCGTTATAAATGGTATCGTACAATAATGTGTCATCGGGAGTGAATGTCGCTGTTTTATTGCTGTAAGTGACAACTCCGGTTGCGCCATTATTTAATGAAAAAGATGAGTTAGTTATTGTGGCGGCGTTCATCTCTTTGGAAAAGGTCGCATTTATGACCACATCGCCATAAACATTGACTGCATTATTAATCGGAGAGACAGATATAATAGTTGGCGAAGTGGTCGCCGGGTCAGGTTCAGTTGTGAATGTCCAGGTCACATTGGCGGGAAGATGGTTTCCCACCGAATCAGTAATCCCGGTTGTCAGCCGGCAAGTATAAGTTGTCAAATATGCCATAGAAGCAGACGGTGTAAGATAAATTGTGTTACCATTGAAGCTATAACTTCCGCTAACGCCGTTATTAATAGAAAAGGTAGTATCATTTACTGAGGTTGAATCGACAGGTTCAGTAAAGGTGACGATTATTAAGGCATCAATTCCGATATTGGTGGCGGTATTGGCCGGGCTGGTATAAAGAACGGTCGGTGGAATTGTTTCATGATTTGGCCCGGTCGGCTTATCCTTGCCACAAACTATTAGAATTGATATAACACCAAATAGCAAGACTGCCACAAAAATCGATCGCGTTATAATTTTATTTCGCTTAATATCCACCTCTTTTATCTACGTCATTATCACAAAGTTATACAACTTATTCGACAGAAAAGCAAATTAATTCAACAATCTGGTTTGGTATCTGACTTTCATTTTATCAAATCAAACATAAAAAAAAAGGCCGGGAATTCCCGGCCTTTTTAAAAAGAATAAAATTACTTCAGTAAGACCATCTTCTTCTGGGCGGAATACTCACCTGCGGATAATCTATAGAAATAGACACCAGAGGCTTGATTCGTCGTATTCCAGATTACTGAATGCACTCCGGCCTCATAAACTCTATCAGCCAGAACAGCAACTTTCTGACCAATCAGATTATAGACATCAAGAGTAACATATGATGCCATCGGTAAGCTAAATCCAATCTCTGTTGATGGATTAAATGGATTCGGTATATTCTGATTCAGATTAAATTCTGTTGGCATAATCTGAGATACAGAATTTAAGCCCTTAAATACCGGTCCACTTTCACATGCCTGCGTCACAACATTGGAACCAGAATCATAGGTTCCACCCGTCATAACAACGTCGGTGACTTCATAGCAATACTCTCCAGCGCAGTTCTTTGCTTTCAGGGTTGTCAAGGTAACATCACCATCCGCACCGGTAACTCCGCTGAGCGATTGTGTAATATTGCCGGTAACTGAGACATAGACGGTAGCCCCGGCAACCGGTGCGTTAGCACCATCAAAGATCGTTACTGTTCCACGTCCCGTGCAATTCCGACCAGCCGTTATCCTCGTGACCGTTATGTTCTGCACGTGCATGGTGAGCTCTTCCTGTTCCTGAACAGTGATGTAATCAAGCTTCGTCTCGGTATCAGAACCATAAGCATTGGTAGCAATCAACGATACAGTATAGTTACCAGCAGTTGTATAAGTATAATCGGGATTCTGCTGTGTTGAGGTTCCACCATCACCAAAAGTCCAATACCAAGTGGTTGGGGTGTTGGTTGAAAGGTCGGTAAAATCAACGTTCAGCGGTTCATAACCGGTGGTTGGGCTGCCTGAGAAGTTCGCCACAGGGGGATCCTGTGCTTCGATTTGGACATCAATATAGTCGATCTTTGTCTCAGTGTCGGAACCGTAAGCATTGGTTGCCATCAGCGACACCGTATAGGTTCCGGGAGAATCATAAGTGTAGGAGGGATTCTGTTGAGTTGAAGTCCCGACACCATCACCGAAATTCCAACTCCAACTGGTCGGATTATTGGTGGATAGATCTGTGAAATTCACGTCCAGCGGGGCAAAGCCAGATAACGGCGTTCCTGAGAATGCTGCTATCGGAGGATCCAGATTTGGTCCCACCGCGTCAAGAGCCTTCTTGGCGCTGACGATCCCGGTGCCTATGTACGTAGTACCGAGATAAGGGTTGGTGTTGTTGACCATGATGGCGAATTTCTCTGGACCGGTCAATGATGGATCTTTTGACTCCAACAAACCCGCAACGCCTACCACGTGAGGGCAGGACATTGAGGTGCCGGACATAGTCGAAATGTAATCACCGTCCGGATCATCCGAGTTATGATAGGTGCTCAGTATGTCAACACCCGGTGCGGCGATGTCAACCCAGTCGCCCCAGGTAGTAAAGCTGGCAGCGTAACCGGTTTTATCGGTAGCGCCCACATCCAGACAGCCTGGGTGACCACCCAGATAATCATAATTGGAGGTTCCATCGTTACCAGCAGCCACAATGATCATGACATCGTGCGCCAGCAGATTGTCGGTTGCGGCTGGCATTGCACCATAAGTCGAAGATCCCCATGAGCAGTTTATCGCTGCAACATTGACACCTTTTTCAACCATCGTAGCGACATAGAACATTGCTTCAGCGCAATAGTCCATGTGCATGATACCACCAACACGAGTCTGGTATCCAGCCCGAAGGCACATAACCTTGACACCATTGGCAGTATAATTTGTAGTGCCATCATTCCAGCCACCAGCCACTCCAGCTACACCGAAGGTTGGATCGTTGTTCGTAATAGCTGCAATTGTTCCAGCCACGTGAGTACCGTGACCACCAAAATCCGAAGGGTCATTGTCGACACCACTACAATCGCTGTCGGTACATCTGGTCGATCCGGTTGTTGAACCAGCTAACACGAAGTCCCAACCGATGACGTCATCGATATAGCCATTGTTATCGTCGTCAATACCGTTTGAAGGAATCTCTCCCTGGTTGACCCAGATGTTACCGTTGGTGACATTGTCATCCGGTCCCGGAGGATCGGTGCCGCCAAGATCATAGTGGTAGTAACGCACGCCGCCATCAATCACGGCGCAGACAACATCAGCACTGCCTGTTTCATCATCCCAGGCCTGATCTGCTTCGATTCCGTAGGTATCCCAGTAATGCCACTGGTCATAAGGGTACTCCGGCGGTGGGTCATCATAATACTTGTCGTTGGGGGTGGCAGACATATAATGCATGGCGATCGGCTCGACTCTATCGACAAAAGGAAGTTTGCGATAAGAGTCCATAACCTGGTCCAGTTCACCAGACTCAAAGAATATCTTGTAGTACTTGGTCAGTGCTTGCTCAGTGGGCTTAGCGCTCTTATCCATGCGGGCGCCCGGGAATTGTCGGGCAAAACTGCTAACACCGTATTTTTTACCGATTCTGTCAGCCTCACTATTGCCAGTTACGGCCAGGCCAGCTCGCTGTGAGGCTTTGATCTGAGGTGTTCCTTCATTAACTACAACAAGAAACTTGTTTGGTGCAAATCCTGCAAAGGATGGACCAAATTCACGTTCAACCTTGATAACGTTGTCAGTTATGGCCGGGGTAACCATCAGAGCCAAAACTAAAGTGGTGAATAAAAGGGCGGTAAAGAGTTTCTTCATAATTCCTCCGATGAAGTTAGGAATTGCTTAGGTAACAGGTAAATTCTAGAATTAGATTATATGTAGATTACCACCCCCCCCTCTTGAAAACAAAATATATACAACTGTCAATAAGTAGTATTATACTATATTGAAAAAATTTATAAATTTTTATTTCCCTTGCATTGCCAGAGCCAATGTCTGTTAGTATGCACTTTAAATATACAAAAAAACAATATTAAATCAATAAAAAAATAGCGAAATCAATACAGGACAATACCGCCCTGCTTTAGAGCAATTAACTTATTAATACTGATAGGGCAAATTAAAAATAAAAAATGTATCTGCAAATATTTTAAAACTTACGGCTGCCGCGCTGTGTAATTGGCATATCTTTTTGGCACAGCGGACAATCGTTTGGTTCCCAGGCATTAGCCTCAACGGTGGCAAGTGCCTTAAAAGGATAATCGAATTTGACCTTTCCACCGGAACGATCAAGAAATTCACCAATGCCAACTATTTCGGCTTTATACGAATTGACCAGATCAATGACTTCAAAGATCGAGCGTCCGGTAGTAAGAACATCGTCAACGATTAAAACCCGAGTGCCCGGTTCAATAAAAAAGCCGCGTTTGAAAATACGGCTGCCGCCATCGCCAGCCTCGGCGTAGATCGAATCGACATCGAAATATTTGGCAACTTCATAGGCAATAATAATTCCGCCGGTGGTCGGACCGACAACCAATTCAACATTTTGATCCTCAAACTGTTTGGCCATCTCAACACATACTTTTTCACACAGACGCGGCTGCTTGAGGATCATAAATTTTTCATAATAAATATCGCTATGTTTGCCGGAAGTTAATTTGAAATGTCCATCCAGTAGTGCATTGGAATCTTTAAAGCTGTCTAATATTTCCTGCTGATTCATTTTAGTCTCCGGTAATGATCGCCACTGCGGCGGCCATTTTTCGCTCATGAGTTATTGATACTTTGATTTCCTTGTCGAGAACTCTTTCTCTCAAATTATCCTCAAGATGTACATACGGTTTGCCATAAAGATCGTTGAGGACCTGAATATCTTTGAAATTAATTCGCCTTTCAAAAAAAGCGCCAAGAGTTTTAATAACTGCCTCTTTTGCCGCAAATCGTCCGGACAGAAATTGTACCTTATTAAATTTTTGCAGATACATTTCATATTCTTCTTCCCCGAGGATTTTTTTGGCAAACGGTTTTCCCCATTTGTCAAGTGCCCGGCCGATTCGCTCGGTATCAATCAAATCTATGCCAACAGAATATATCATAGTCTATCCTTCTTTTATTTCGCATCCTATTTGTGAGATTATAAGACAATAATTAATTATTAT
>JAUVBC010000248.1 GCA_030591405.1 Candidatus Zixiibacteriota bacterium | reverse complement strand
GAGAAACATAAGATATTGCAGAAGTTACGAAAGATTGTTTTCTCAATTTATCCGTAGGCGAATGAAAGAATTATGTATGGCGGCATTATGTTTTCTATTGAGGATGATTTCGGAGGTGTCTTTGTCAGGAAAAATCATATTTCTTTTGAGTTTAGCTCAGGGGTACAAATGGATGACCCGGATAATATTTTGGAAGGTACCGGTCAGTTTCGCCGTCATCTAAAAATTCAATCTTTGGATGATATTAAAGATAAAAAAGTAGAATTCTTCGTTAAGCAGTCTTTGTAGCCATATCGGACAGAGGTCTTCGACACCAATTTATTGAATCATATAAGTGTGAATCCTCTCCAGAAGGCGAAGATTGGTTCCGAATAATCGTGTAAATTTTGAAACTGTTTTATTCCGCATCTCAACCAATGACTATTTTCCGTAGCTTCTCGAAAAACTGATACTTTATTTTTTCTATTTGATATGCTTCCTGGATATCAATAATCATTTTGTCTTTATCTTTCAGCCGCTCCGGTTGCACCTGCAGGACATACGAATTAACCTGTTGATCCCAAAACCAATCGGCGCATCCAAACTGGATATAGTCCTTATCGAGATAAACAACATCTTCCAAATCTTTTAATAATTCAATGCCGTCTTTATTGTTATCGACACAAAAAGCTATATAGGCGATTCTATATTCAATGTTCAGCCGACCGTTTATCGGTTTCAGCGGTTCAAAATTATGAATATCTAATTGACCTGCATATACAAAATGACCAAAACAGCATTGCTGTGTGAAACAGTAAGGCAACTTGGCCATATCCTGAATCAAATCGACTATAGGCACATCGATAAATTCGAAATTCAGTCCATCAAGAGCTTTTTTCCTCTGACTGGAAAAATCTCGGTTTTCAACAATTTGTTTTTTCTCAATATATGTTTCCATAGTTTTAATATATCTCAATCAAATAAATATTCAACTGAAAGCTTTGTAAGGACAGTTGTCAGCAACGCCTGCCTATGGAATTATTCGAGATAAATTGAGTAGATCAGGCAGGAGTTTCAAACTCCCGCCTGATAATAAAATTCTATTTCAAAAGCAGCATTTTCCTGGTTTCATTATAATCACCGGCACTCAATTGATAAAAGTAAACTCCGGTAGAAACATTTTTCCCATTTGAATCGGTTCCGTCCCAAAATTCCGAATATGTCCCTGCTTCGTAAAAACCGTTCCCCAATTCAATTACTCTCTGCCCTAAAATATTAAAAATTTCGAGCTTAATATTTGAGGCTCTTGGTAAAGTGAATTTTATCGAGGTAGACGGGTTAAACGGATTCGGCCAATTCTGATCTAGTGAGAAACTTCCGGGAAGAGTCCCATTTTCGGGATCACCAATATCTGTCGGTTGATTTGTAACAACAGTCTCGGGGTTGTCACTTAATGGAATTTCGTTTATTATACCACCATAATACAAGGCTATTACATCTATATGATATTTAACCCCAGGATCTAAATTCTGAATGACATACTCATACTCAAAATATTTCAGAAACTCATCATCGGTTAAGTCTTCCGGTGTACCATATCTCGGATTTTCTGTTGACGGATATGGTGATTCGGAATATAACTTATGAATCCCTGCCGGATCATTATCAGTCGCGTTATTCTCACCGATTGGTTCGAAATAATAATAAGTCCCTTCATATAGTAGTGGATTATTTATATCATAATCTTCCGGATTATCTATGCCATAAATTTGTTGAATAATATCTGGAGTCTTTCTATATTGACTTACCTTGAGCCATTCATCTGGTTCTCCGGTTCCATAATAGATGTAATAGTCTTCTAAATCATAAGTGGCAATTAACTCAAAATCATTCTCTTCAACATTATCACCAGATGCCAAATAGATTTTATATCCATCAAATTTACGGAAATCGACCAAATCATAATATTCGGATTTAAGGCCATTCCATTTGACCTTAATCAAGGTCTCTCCCGGAGTAGTTCTTAAACTTGGAGGACAGGTGTTTACCGCAAGTAATTCTGAAACGCCGTCGCCTTTATAATAAACGGTGTCTTCACCGCACATCCTGTATTTCCCTTTATATCCGTCGCCATCGGTATCAACACCGGGAGTATCATATCTCCATCGTGCATTCAATGCGTTTTGACCAATATCATCAAAATTGAAAGTGTTGTAGTACGCCTCCGGCGCAGAGTTGTCAAAAATGGTTTCGTACGCATTACAATCGGTATGAAAATTCTCCCCGGCAACATATGCAAAAACAAGGGGCAATTCTTCGCCAGGCTGAATATTAAAGGGGCCAAATGAAAGTAGATATCTGGTGTCATAACCATCGGCAAAATCAGCAGCCTCAGGAGCCTTTTCCAACCAACCGTCAGCACTGTTATCTTTGGCACAAAATAGTTGATCATAGTCGACTTCCGGATGACTCATAATATAATATTTATTCCGATCACCCATCGGTGTCCCTAAATAACCACCGAAATCACGGAACGGGTCTTCTTCGGTTCCCGCTTTTCTTGGTCCAAAATCAAGCGCGGCGTTGGCATTAGATATCCACCAATTGAAATTGGTCGTCAATGAATTGCTGGGAGAATACAGAAGACTGATACCGGTTACAGATGTTACTGCATTTGCATCGTACGGACATTCTGCGGTTTCGTTTCTGCCATTATTGTCGGCTATCCACGCCAAATTTATTGTTTCCTCTTCATCACAACCAAAAGGTGATTCAATTGTTTTTTTAAAGCCGCAAATATCGTCGATGGCTTCTCCAATTCCTCCATCAACCTGTCCCACATCACCATCTACATAAATACCTAAATAGGCATCTTCCAGAGTTTCAGTACCGATATTTTTGATAAAATATTCAAAAATAACAAAATCGTCCAATGCTGGATCACTCCAGACATGGGTTTTCTGAGTGATTTCTACATTCAGCGGAATATGTGAACGTCCATCTACCGGATCATTAAAAACATACGCCGGATTAGTGTTTGTATCGGTGTAGATTGAAATAAAGTCCTGCTCAGATACCGCTTGTACATCATCGGGATAAAGACTGGAAAGATGTTTAATATCACCCCTTGGATAAGAATCAGGCCACATTTCTTCGGTATTGATCCATCCATCGGCCCCAACCGAAACCAATGTATCATTGCCAACGATCGCCCCAATCCATAATGCACCGGCCCAGAGATAACTCTGATTTCCGGGGTATGGATAAGTACAAGATGGTGCCACCGTTGCGGGATCCAAAGGATCAACCATACTTCCCATAAAACCGGTGCCAATTTGCCCCTGATTTGTGATTGTTAAACCGATTCTCCCAACATTATGAACGCCAATCGTTACATAAGGATCTTCAGCAGTATATGTCGCTTTTCCCGGATTTTGAAACTGATCATTAAACAAACTGCGGGCTTCTGTCGAACTGTTGGCGAAAATAACCAACAAGATGACAATAGAGTAGATGCCAAATTTAAAAAACATGGCCCAATTTGATAATGTTTTACCTTTTCGCATAATTCCTCCCCACAAAATATATTTTGATTACATAATTTACAATCTATTTTGATATTATAATATAGCTATTAACTGACACTTTGACAATTAATATTTTATCTCGAATGTCCCATTGATCCCCTCCCTTCTATTTTAAAGACGGACGAAACAAAGTTATCATCTAAAAAAAATAAAATAAAACGGCGAATCGATTCAATTGTCCTAAATAATCAAATTCAATTAATTTGGAATATTTGACCAAATTGGTTATATTTATTAACAGATCCAAACTGTTTTAATAATATATTTTTAGGCGAGGAATATTTAATGACGCTATCTATTAAACGAGCCAATTATTATCATACAATTGTTGAAGACAAACATGGCAAAGGGTACTGGTTATTGGAACATTTCCGTCAAAGGGGAGTTAGTCTTGAAGCATTTATCGCTTTTCCTCTTGGCGGCGGCAAATCCCAGTTAGATTTT
>JAUVBC010000135.1 GCA_030591405.1 Candidatus Zixiibacteriota bacterium | reverse complement strand
TTGGTGCGGAAGGGGGGACTTGAACCCCCACGGTTTTACCCGCTACCCCCTCAAGATAGTGTGTCTACCGATTCCACCACTTCCGCAGAACTTTTATCAAATAGAATATCCAACCGCCCTTCGTTTATCTCAGGATTTATAACAAGCGGTGGGCCACCCAGATTGCTAAGCCTGTTTAACCACCAGAGCCGACTGGTTCGGCTGGCTTATCTTCAGATGGGAATAAGCTTTCACTTGATCCGTCGGTAGGAGTTCCTTCAGTTGGGAACAGATTTCCATCGGACCCTTCCGATGATGAAGGCATCGCCTGTTGCTCGGCTGCCTGACGTTCCATATCTTTTTGCGCTTCTTCAACAACAATCGATGTGGCTGAATCTGTGGTTCCGACTATCTGGCGACTTGACATAAATGCCAAAATACTACAGTTCACCATAAAGACAATCGCCAAAACAGTAGTAGCCTTGGACAGGAATGTGGCTGCACCGCGGCCGCCAAAAACGGCACCGCTCATACCACCACCGCCGCCGCCACCACCAAAGGCACCGGCCAGTCCTTCACCTTTCGCCGCCTGCATCAGAATCACAACAACCAGAAAAATACAAACCAGCGTGTGGAATATTAACATTACCGTAAACAATTTGATCTCCTCAATCTATACAGCATTAATTATCTTCAAAAATTCTTCGGCTTTCAAACTGGCGCCGCCGATCAAGCCACCATCAATATCGGGTTGCGCTATCAATTCGGCAGCGTTAGAGCCTTTCATCGATCCGCCGTAAAGGATCGAAATCTTTTCGGCTACATCGCCAAAATTATTTTTCAGCCTGTCTCTTATAAATCGATGCACATCCTGGGCCATTTCCGGTGATGCCGTTTTTCCAGTGCCAATCGCCCAGACCGGTTCATAGGCAATAACGACTTTTTTCATCTGGTCGCCATTTAAACCTTTTAACGAACCGTCAATTTGTGCTCCAACAACCTCCTCGGTTTTTCCGTTTTCACGATCCTCAAGTACTTCACCGACACAAACAATCGGGATAAGACCGCTTTTCAAGGCCAGCCTGACCTTATCGTTAACGATCTGATCGGTCTCGGAAAAGTATTCTCTTCTCTCCGAGTGGCCTATAATAACATAGGATACTCCAATTGTCAATAGCATTGAGGGGGCAATTTCGCCGGTATAAGCACCAGATTCCTCAAAATAAACATTTTGTGCCCCAAGATATATTTTGCTGCCATTAATCGCCCTGGAAATATCGCATAACGCTGTATATGGAGGGCAGACGATCATTCTCACCTTTTCGCCATCACCCTCATGCCCCAGCAGTCCCTGAATCAACTCAACTGCCTCGTCATTGGTTTTATTCATTTTCCAATTACCGGCAATTATTGTTTGTCTCATACTCCAACCCCTCTTTTAAACTTTTACCGTTGCCGACGAAAGCGCCGCCAGTCCCGGTAATGTTTTACCTTCAAGAAACTCCAGCGAGGCTCCACCGCCGGTTGAAACATGGCTCATCATACCATCAAGTCCGGCCTTACTGACCGCCGCGGCTGAGTCTCCCCCACCAACAATTGTAACGGTGCCTTGCGTGGTAATTTCGGCCATCTGTTTGGCAATCTCAATGGTTCCTTTTGAAAACTGTTCAATTTCAAAGACGCCCATCGGGCCGTTCCATAGTACCGTTTTGGCATCTCTGAGAATCTCGCAAAACTGTTTAATAGATTCCGGTCCAATATCAAGCCCTTTGAGCCCATCCGGTATATTATCGGCCGGGACAACTTGAACTTTGGCAGTCTCGGAGATTTCGTCGGCAACGAGACAATCAACCGGTAATAAAAATTTAACCCCTTTGGATTCGGCTTGAAACAACGTTTCGCGCGCAAGATCAATCTTGTCTTCCTCAAGCAATGAATCACCAATATTTTTTCCCATCGCTTTGAAAAAGGTGAAGATCATTCCGCCGCCGACTAATATAGCATCAACTTTATCAAGCAGGTTTTCGATGACATCGATTTTACCGGAAATTTTGGCACCGCCCAATACTGCCACAAACGGCCGTTTCGGATCGGCAAGTGCTGAGTCAAGATACTCGATCTCTTTTTTCATCAGATATCCGCCGGCGCAGGTTTCGATAAATTTTGTTACCCCTTCAGTCGAGGCATGCGCCCGATGTGCGGTCCCGAAAGCATCATTAACAAACAACTGGCCATGTTTGGATAGCTCTTTGGCAAATGAGGGATCATTGTCGGTTTCTTCTTTATGGTAACGAAGATTTTCCAGAAGCAAAACCTCTCCATCTTTAAGCGATTGTGACATCATGAGGGTTTCCTCACCAACACAATCAGGAGCGAATTTCACTTCCATTCCAAGAAGTTCAGACAAACGTACAGCAACCGGTTTCAGTGACATTTCCGGAACGACCTTGCCTTTTGGTCGGCCCAGATGGCTGCAGAGGACAGCTCGTCCTCCGTCTTCAACAATTTTTTTTATAGTTGGAAGCGAGGCTACAATGCGGCGGTCGTTGGTGATCTTTTGGTTTTTATCAAGCGGCACATTAAAATCGACCCGAACCAGAACCGTTTTGCCTTTGAAATCAATATCAGTAATTATCAGCTTATTCATAAACACCTCGGAAATTTAAGGCCCCCAAAAAGGGGACCTTAATTATCAACATACTTATAACATCCTTTTAACCATATCAATCATGCGGCAGGAGAAGCCCCATTCGTTATCATACCATGAGAAAACTTTGACAAAGTTACCTTGTACCATGGTCATTTTCGAATCAAATACTGAACTGTGCGGGTTACCGACAATATCTATTGATACAATCGGCTCATCACAAAACTCCAATATTCCCTTCATTGGTCCATCGGCCGCCACTTTCATTGCACTATTGACTTCCTCAATAGCCACCTCTTTTCCTAAAATCGCAACGAGATCAACAATTGATCCATTAGGTGTAGGCACACGAATGGAACAACCGTCAACTTTTCCCTTAAGTTCGGGAATAACCAAAGCAACCGCCTTGGCCGCACCGGTTGTGGTCGGAATCATCGAAACTGCCGCTGAGCGGGCTCTCCGTAGATCCTTATGCGGCAGATCAAGAATTCTCTGATCGTTGGTATAGGAATGCGTGGTTGTCATAAAACCTTTCTCTAACCCGAAATTGTCAACCAGAACTTTGGCCACCGGGGCTAAGCAGTTGGTGGTACAACTTCCAATTGAAATTATATCGTCCTTGGTTTTGTCATACAAATCACCATTAACGCCAAGAACAAAGGTGCCATCAGGGTCTTTTGCCGGGGCCGAGATTAAAACCTTTTTTGCTCCAGCGGAAATATGCTTTCCTGCGGTTGCTTTATCGCGAAACAGGCCGGTTGATTCAACAACGATATCTGCTCCAAGAGCTTTCCAAGGTAAGTTGGCCGGATCTCTTTCGGCGGTAATCGGGGTTTTTTTGCCGTCTACTACAATAGCATTGCCATCAACGCTAATTTCACCTTTGTATTTTCCATGAACCGAATCATATTTCAACAGATGCGCCAACGTGGCGGCATCGGTAATATCATTGATCCCGACGACATCAATCGAAGCAGCCATCGCTCTTCTAAAAACGAGGCGACCGATACGTCCAAATCCATTAATTCCAATCTTTACAGACATTGTTTAACTCCTTTTATTATCCATAATTATTTATTTAGATTTTAGTATATACCCAACTCCAAAGGTCAAACTCCAGCCGGAATAATCCTTTAAGCCGGCCAGAGATTTTCCAAACTTAACCGGTGTATTCTTAAAGTCAATATTTAAAGCGATCTGATCTGCAAGCGGCCAGTCGATTCCAATTCCCCAGGTGTATGTAATTTTTATCTCGCTTTCTTCGACATAATAATTGGCCGGGTCATCATAATAGATCGAATTGAAATCGCGCGTTCCATAAATGAGTCCCCCGCCAACTCTCAGATATGGCCAAAGAGAAAAGTTTTTATACTTTGAAAATGGGTAAAGTTTAGCCGATATAAAAATCGGGTACATTTTTACTGCGCCAGTTGTAATTCCATCATTATATTCCAAATCGCCCTGACTGAAGATTCCGATCGAAAACTCGGTCGCCAAAAATGGCGCGACCCGATGAGCATAAAAGAATTCGGCATATAGAGCCGAGCTTGAAAAATCGGTCAGGCTATCAAGGAAATCTTCATTAGTAGTCATTGTCCAGGCACCAAAACGTCCGCCGACCAAATTACTGTTCCCAAACCTGCCTGGCTGTTTCTTTTCAACAGCAAAAAGATTGGCCGATAAGACTAATGAGAAAATCAGTAACAATATAATTGATGAGTATAAAGTTCTGTTAGCCAAAAAAACCTCCGTTTATCCTAATCATATTAAATGCTGTTTATTATACAAATTTATTTACGGTTACTCATTTTTTATATTTTCAAGAGGCATTATATATATTCTTTGCCCGGGATAATCAAATATAATCGAAAAATTCTGGAGTAATCCATTGCCAATATTTCCATCAATGTCGGTTGATTTCAAAATTCCCTGCTCCCCTTCTGCGACCAATATTCTCAGCTCCTTAAGTTGAGCCGGTCCTACTGTAAAATATTCCGCTACCGCCGAGTATGATTCCGATTTTCCGCCTACTCCGGCTATATCTCTTCCTATCTTATTAATATCGGTAAATTCAGCGTTTAGATTATTATTATCGACAAATGGCTTGTGCAGTATCAATCCAAGAGCATTACCCAAGTCAATTAAGAATCTTCCGGAAATACCACATATCTCGGCATCAACTATTGGTATCTTCATGTTATACTCTAAGTTTACCGCATAATCTTTTGACGGTGAATGATATACAAGCGGATTATACACAATTAGAGTTTGTTTCACATAATCAATTCTAACCGGAAAGCGAGACAGAAAATCAAAACCGAGCAGCCCGCCCAGAACTCCGTCAGGCGCATCGAGACCAACATTGGTAAGATCAACAATAGCCACATTCTGTTTAAATAGCTTTAGGTCACCTATCTTCAAAGAATCCAAATAGGTAATGGTGGTTTGTTCATATCCGGAGATACCTTTGGCAGGAACTCCTCCTGACAAATCAAGCCTCAGACTATCAGCATAACTGCGGTTCAGGAAATTAATTCCGGCACCTGAATCGAGAATGAAATATACTGCTTGATTTCCGTCAACAGCAGCCTTCAGGAATATATGTCCCCTCTGATATACCATCGGAACTATTATTGAATCGGCAAATTCGGGAAAGAAATAGTCATCTGCCGGTGTTATGGAAAAAGCAAACAGGGTATCATCCAGTTGTTGATTGACCTCAAATTCATAAATTTCTATTTTTGAATTTAGCTCGGGAATATCAGATTTACTCTCCATTACGAAAGCCATTTCAAAACCATCAACTTCTCTAAAGTCCGATAAATATGTTAATACTTCAGCACCATCAAGATATTCCTCAATAATCTCTATCCTGCTTGTTGCAGGATTAAAATACATTTTTATTGAGTCACCGCCTTCGGGAATAGCGGAATAAATACCGTAACTGTTGGAATTTATAATGGTATCCTTTAGAAGCTTTGTTTCGCCCGGCATTCTGTTTTCTAAAAGATAAGATTTTCCGAGAAGCCAGCCGGTATTGACAAGCTGTCTCTTGTCAGGCCCGGTCAGTTCACTCACCTGGCCGTTTTGATCTTTCATCCATCCTTGTCGGCCATCATATACTTGAGTAATCTGAAAGTTATTAAGAATTAAGGTCGATCTGCTTTTCCCCGGTTTGGAAAACATTATCTCAAATGAACCAACCGTTTCCCCCATTTTAATAGAGCCGAACGATCTGAACGTGCTTAGTTGCTCCGCTTTTTTTATGTTGTCAGATGAAAACTGCTCTCTTAGATTCTCCCCTGCCGCTGTTGATACTGACACAAAGATCGCCAGGAAAGCAAGAAGATGTAAACTTTTAGTTGAAGTTAAGGTGTTAAGTAATTTATTCATAACATGTTAATATTCCGTCCAGTGATAATCGGCCATTATAATAAATCCAACTAACATCCATGACATTATCATTGATGTTCCGCCATAACTTAGAAACGGCAGCGGCAAACCAGTCACCGGTGTTAGGCCAAAAGTCATCCCAACATTAATAAAGAATTGGAAAAACAAAATTGTCACCGCGGCCCAGGCAAGGTTGGAGGCAAATTTGGAACGGCATCGAGCGGCAATCGCCACCCCGCGATA
>JAUVBC010000315.1 GCA_030591405.1 Candidatus Zixiibacteriota bacterium | reverse complement strand
TCACATAATTTTGTGCAATATAATAATTGATATAGCCTGATTTGTCAATAGTTTAAAGAAATAATATTAGATTTTTTGGAAAAAAATAAATAATAGTTTTAAAAACCATTTCCGGGCATTTTGAATAATTATTTTTTGCTGGAAAACATCTTTCCAGGATTTAAAAGATTGTTTGGATCAAAAACAGATTTGATATCCTTCATCCGATCTATTGTATTGCTGGTGAACTCCATTTCGAGAAAATCCTTTTTGGTTAGTCCGATGCCATGTTCTCCGGTCAAGGTTCCGCCCAACTCCAGCGTTTTTTTAAACAGTTTTATTATTCCCTCACCAATCAATCCATTTTCAATATATTTTTTATCATCGGTCAAAAAGTTAACATGAAGGTTTCCGTCACCGGCATGACCGTATGAATTAACTCGTATTGGAAATTGAGCATTCAGAGATGAAACAAAATTAACCAGTTCCGGCAATTTTGATGGCGGAACACAAACATCCTCGGCGATTTTGTGTTTTACCGATGCTTTTACCGCCTTGGAAAGATTACGTCTGATTTTCCAGAGATTTTCGGTCAAAACCGGATCGGTTTCAAACATCAACGAAACCGGATTATACCGCTGGCAGATATTTTTTATTGTTTCGGCTTCGCTGTGGCAGTTTTCTCCATCAGTTTCCAGAAGCAGAATGGCTTTTGCTTTTTTTATATCGATAGATTTTTCATATCTGTTGGAACAGTCGATGGCATCGCCGTCCATATATTCCATAACCGATGAAATAATTCCAAGACGAATGATCTCGGCCACAACCGCTGCCGCCTCTTCCGGTTTATCATAGGCGACCAAAAGCGTGGGGCCGATATCCGGGGTTTTTATCAATCTTACGGCGATTTCTATGACGGCAGCCAGAAGACCCTCCGAACCGATTAGAACCGAGGTCAGATCAAAAATATCTCCACTTGAAAAATATCCGGTTTTGATAATCTCACCTTCAATTGTGACAGCTCTGAGACCTATTACATAATCTTTGGTAACGCCATATTTTTTACAATGAAGACCACCGGCGTTTTCGGCAACATTTCCACCAAGCGCCGATTCATCATAGCTGGCCGGATCGGGCGGATAGGACATTTCATGTCCTTTCGCCTCGTTCATTAACTCTATCGTTATTACTCCCGGACCGCAAAGAGCAATTTTATTTTTGGTATCTATTTCCAGCTTTCGCATTTTTTCCAATGATAATACCAGTCCGCCGGAAACCGGGACCGCACCGCCGGTATATCCTGTCCCGGCACCACGAAACACAACCGGAATATTTTCGGCACAACATTTTTTTAAAACAGCAACAATATCATTTTCGTTTTTTGCGAAAAAAATCGCGTCCGGTTTAATGTTAATTTCCGACGCATCTCTGGCATAGTCAGGAAATGATTCGGTATCAAGAATTAGATTTTCGGCGTAATCGTTTTTGAGTCTTTTGAAAAAGTCGGAATGGTTTTGAATGTTTTTATTCATTCCACGCGTTTAGTTGGGGAAATTTTAGTCTTTTTTCTTTTTGCTCGATTTTCCACTCTTTTTGTCTGAGCTGCTTTTTGTCACAATCGCTTTGCTTGGTGCATCATTGGCAGCGTCTTTTTTATACGATTCAGATCTGTGTTCGGTTGAATAGAAACCGGAACCTTTTAGCAAAAATCCTGACCCTCCGGAAATCATTCGTCTGGTTTTTCCTTTGCATTCAGGACATATCTCAATCGCCGCATCGGACATCTTTTGGAACTCTTCAAACTCAAAATCGCATTCGTCGCATTTATACTGATAGGTAGGCATGATCTTTATAATCTCCGATAATAATATGGCAACTAAACGGCAAACCTGCATCAAAACAGGTTTGCCGAATGTATCGCCATATCAAAACATCAATACGTCTATTCCTCTGCTTCAAACTCAAAATCAGATTTGGTCGGTCCAGCCTTAACAATTTCCTGTGGACAGCCATCGGAGAATTTCTTGAAATTCTCTATATATAGCCCGGCTAACTGAAGGTATTTATCCTTATAGGCATCTCTATCACCCCAGGTGTTGGCCGGGTTGAGAACTTTGGATGGAACCCCTTCGCACGATTTGGGAACTTCAAAACCGAAGACCGGGTCTTTATAATAATCAACCTTCAGCAGTTTGCCATCCAAAGCGGCATTTAGCAAAGCGCGCGTATATTTAATACTCATTCTTTCGCCAATACCATAAGGACCGCCTGTCCAGCCGGTATTAACCAGCCAGCAGTTGGCATTATGTTTGAGGATTTTGTTTCTTAGTATATCGGCATAGAAATATGGATGATGGACCATAAAAGGTGCGCCGAAACAGGCGCTGAATGTAATCTCCGGTTCCTTTCCAAGATCAATCTCCGTTCCACTGACCTTTGATGTATATCCGGAAATGAAATGATACATCGCCTGCTCAGGTGTTAATTTCGAAATTGGCGGCATGACACCGGAGGCATCGCAAGTGAGCATAATAATATTATTTGGATGACCGGCACTTTTTTCCTTAAAAGCATTGTCGATATAATGCAGCGGATAAGCGGCGCGCGTATTCTCCGTCATAACTTCATCGTCGAGATCAAGCATTCTAGTGACAGGATCATAGACCACATTTTCGAGGATAGTCCCGAATTTGCGGGTACAGGAGTAAATCTGCGGTTCCGCCGACGGCGACAGGGAAATCACTTTTGCATAACAACCACCTTCAAAATTGAAAATCCCTTCATCGCTCCAGCCATGTTCATCGTCGCCGACCAATTGCCGTTTGGGGTCAGCCGATAATGTCGTTTTTCCAGTTCCTGACAGCCCAAAGAACAGGGCTGAGTTACCGTCTTTGCCAACGTTGGCCGAACAGTGCATGGTCATGACACCATCAAGTGGAAGCAGATAGTTTAAGATAGTAAAGACAGCTTTCTTGATCTCTCCGCCATACCCCGAATTTCCGATAATTGCCATTTTTCTTTCAAAATTGAGCAGGATAAATGTTTCGGAATTAGTGCCGTCCAGTTCCGGCATTCCCTTAAATGAGGGGATAGATATAATTGTAAATTCAGGGACAAATTTGCGAAGTTCATCATGAGTTTCGGCTGAAATCATCATAT
>JAUVBC010000236.1 GCA_030591405.1 Candidatus Zixiibacteriota bacterium | reverse complement strand
GCCTGGGTTTCGGTATTGGAATTCATAAGTTTGTTGATAATAGACGACATATCGTAATCGTTATTATCTAAACCGTCCTTATCCTCGCCAAGAGCGTATGGATCACCAAAGAAATCCATGCTCCCAGGAATAATGTCAGCTAGTGCCAACCTGAAATAAGAAAGTTTGAAAGGAAAAGATATTGCCTTCTCACAAATCTTGTAAGAAAAGAATGAAAACGTCGCAGGCCGAGCGGATGCGTAATCGTGGTCTTCGTTCGCGGATGACCCGGGCTATTAAAGAATTAAGAGCCTGCACAGATCATGCCGAGGCCGGCAGCAAGCTCAAAGGTGCTATAAGCATTATTGATAAAGCTGCTCAGCATAATATTATTCATAAGAATAAGGCTGGTCACGACAAATCAAAACTGACATTATTTACCAGCAGCCTGGTCAAATAGTTTTTTATTTCATTCAAATTTAAACCATCCTGTACAAATGGTGCGGGATGGTTTACTATTTTTTAAATATTTATTAATTTCTAAATTATCAGAAATGGCGACAAAGTCTGACTTCTATTTCCTGACCAGATAATTTAGAAGATAAACTCCGCCTTCGATATATTCGGTCTGCTGCGCCGTCAGAAACCCTTTCCTGACGGAATATATGCGAGGCAGATGTCCAGTCCAGAAAATCTGTTGTGTAGTTCTCGTAGAACGAAATCCCAGAAAAGGGAATAAACCCACCGCCAAGCGGTTGGGCTACCAAGAATCCCTAATTTGGTTGTTCATCATAATAAGATTATCCGATGGGTCGATCCGGTCGATTGGAATTGTACTGTCAAGAAATTCAATTAGATTCTTAGCCCTGTCAATATCGCCAATTTTCAAGAATTCCATTGCGAGGAATAAAAACGGACGGTAATAATTTTCGCCCGCCGATTTTGTGAACTTGTTCAGATTAATAGTATAATCATTATATCCGCGATAATTATAATTATTAACGACATTGTCAAAAATAAGTTCGATATTCATGGCTGGATTCTTGATTGGCAGGAGTTGCGCCAGCATGCCGTCGTATCTTATATAATCTTGTAACCATGACGGAGGATTGGTGAAATATATCGGACGTTTCCATTTGTTGGTTTTCATAAGCTCAATAATAAACTGATCCTGTATCAAAAGAAAGCGTTTGGCGACAGTCGGCGGTACGACAATTGCGACAGTATCGCCCAATGTATAGTTTGAACTTAGCTGAAAATCAGCATGATTAGCGTCGATTCTAAAGACAATTGTACTGTCTTTCCATTCGGGGACGTTGAGATTGTCAATTTGCTCGTCTGTCCAACTAATCGGCAGATTTAGATCAGTTTCTTCCACCTGTTTAATATACCAGGCGGTGTTGGTCAGGCTTGTACTGATAATTGTTATATCGGGACGGACTTTTTCAATCATATTCAAGTATGCCGGCGGCCAGTAATTGTCGCCCATCACAAATACTATTCCATTTAGTTCAGTTGCATTAAGGATATTCATCCCGTAATCATAGGCGAAATATTTTTCCGAGCTATCGAGATTATTATAATTGTGTATGATTTGCATCGAGGGCAAACCAAGTGCAATCAAAATAAACGCGCCGAGCACAACCGGCCTAAATTTGCTAAAACTCTTTATCAGGAGATAGATCAGCATAACCAGTCCGTAGCCAACAAATATAGTAAAAATCAGAAACGACGGAATATAATGCCGGTCCATCGGCCAGTAGAAGTTTAACGGGACGTTGAAATAAAATATTGAGCCGAGACTAGAACACAGAAATAGCGCAATCAAACCCAGCGTCAGTTTTCTATTTGATTTAAACAATATATAAATCCCTACAATCCCTAATACCGGAGCCAGAAAACCTAACATCGATAATGAGCCAACCATATTGTCAACAAAGCTCGATAAATAATCGTTTACCTGATAATCCAAAAACGGCGCCTTGCGTGGAAACAGATTAACCAGCCAGCTTCCGCCATATTGTTTGAGGGAGATATAATCATAAAACCGCGGCCAGTTACTCGGGTCGTTAGCATTTAGAACCGGTTTACCAGTAGCAAGAAGCATCGTAATGAAATGAAACGACAACCCCAAAACGAGTCCGATTGCGCCGTTTATCCATGCTTTTATTGTTACAAATGTTTTTGGGTGACATATACCGACCATAATAAGAAATCCGGGTAGAAGCAGGAGATTAGTTCGGTGAACGCTGACATCAAGTCCGAATAAAAGCATGATGATAAATATCCACTTGAATGCGCTTGCGGTTTTGGCATTTTGTTGCCAGATCAGCATTGCCAGAATTATTAAGGCGGTAAATGTGCCGGTCAACAGATACGGCGCAAACATGATTGAGTTTAACCATGCCGTTTTGGAGAATGCGAAAAAGAGCGATGTTCCAAGAGCGCCCACAGATAAAATGACTTTTTTCGACAGACGGAAAGAGTTGATTTCTTTGTTTAGCCTGGATAATCTAACAATGATTTGATACAATAATATCGAAGTTACAGCACCAATTAGACCTGCGGTCATATTCAAGCTTCGGGCAGTATCGGCGGCCAATTTTATTTTTGTAAATATCCATCCAATAAGAGTTAAAATTAGCGAGCCGGGAGGAAAGTCGTTTCCCAGACAAACTGCCGCCATCGGATGTGAACATCCTTTCCACCATGTAAATGTATTATAGGCGGTAAGCCAGAAAAGATATAAGGTAACCATAATAATAATGGCGTAGAATATAAAATCAATGAAAGTATATCCTGATCGGTTTTGCATTGCTTGCCTCACATTTTATTCAAAAAAGCAATTATAATCTTTTTATAAATTGTTACTTAATATAACAATAATCAAAATGATCGTCAAAATATTAATTATGTAGATAATTCATATTTTCCTGTAATAATAAACCCGCCGCAAGCGGATGGGCTACGCCAACTCGCGATAACGATTTAAATCAGTTAATTAACACACCTGTAATTGGTCGATGAAGACGTATTACACGATACCAGGCATCTATTTCCTGACCAAATAGTTTAGCAGATAAACTCCGCCCTCAATATATTCGGTTTGCTCATTATTGAGACGGAAATTAACCAGATCATATAGAAATCGTTCTTTTTCGCGTATCGAAACTTTTTCATTTAAGACATTGATCGGGTATTCGATTCCAACTACCCGGCACTTATAATTAAAACGAATCAGTCCGGCCGGGAAATATTTATGCAGAGCCACTGCCGCTTTGATATGATTAAAATTTAATCCCTCGATTTTGAAAGACCAAAAATCCTGATTTGGTCTGATATTGGCCGTTCTGATCTTTTTGGAATGTATCTTTCGGGACATCCGGCATGTTCTTTCCAGATAATTAAAGAAATCAAAAATACCGCCCGGTAAAATATCTGAATTACAATTTTTGAAACAGACAACAATATCTTTCTCATTTTCTCTGGAAAAAACCATTTTCAAATCATTTTGATGCTGTTTGATTTCTTTCCGGCCGATGCAAATTGTGGCCACTCGCGGAAAGATAGAAATAAACTGATCTATTAAATCCGGATTGAAATTTTCGACAAAAACCTCGGCCGTGATATCCATTATCTGATCCTGACTGGTCAATTGAGCCGGCAGGAATTTAATATCAAAATCTTCAGCTACTTTCAAAATCGAACTGTCATCTAATAACAAATAGTTTTTGTCCGGTAAATCTATAAGAGAAACGGGAGTCCCAATATTTCCACTGGTTTCGATTATCTCTTTGATATATTCAACCTTCGTTTTGGAATATTCCATCACCGGTATAATTTTCGAAAGCGGCACAATTTTGAGCTTGGGTATCATGACAAATCCTCATTTCAATTAATAATGGAATCTATCAAAGCAACTTAAATGCCGATTCCTAAAATTAACCAAAGTCGTTATTTATCAATGGATTACACCGCTATATTTCAAGTTACCGAAGCGAGAAGCTCATTTTTCTTCACTTATATGCAACCGTTTTCAAAACTTACAATGTCTGCCGTGTTTTGACTGTTGGTCAAGAACTTCCGCCGGCTACTGAAATGGCTTTGTTTCGTCATATTTTTATTTCCTCTTGCGGTCGGAATCCCGCAGGGTTTCGACAATTTTACTACCAAATTTTGTACCAAGAGCCCAAAACGCCCCAAATAATTCCTTATAAGTGGCTTC
>JAUVBC010000016.1 GCA_030591405.1 Candidatus Zixiibacteriota bacterium | reverse complement strand
TTAAATATCTCCAAACGGACCCCCAGAACAAAATCACGGGTCAATGCCAGTGAAGTATTAAATTCTGTACCCATTACAAAAGCATCATCGATATTTTGCCATTTGTATGTGTACCCGAGATTGTAAATTTGGCTATCCGCTTCAGCGAAAGCAATAGCATTTTTCAATTCAGTGCGATACAGGTTCAGACCAGCCGTCCAATTACATTTAGTATAATCTCCATTTATAGAATAACTGAGAGATTTTTCCGGTTTCAAATCTCCGCCTTTGTAAACCCGGGGCGAACCGCTGCAAAGGTGAAGATCTTCTGAAAATCCATAGGGAACACGATAACCACTGCCAATTGAACCGCGGACAACAAGAGCATCAGTAGCAGCATATTTGAGTGAAAAACGCGGATTAAGGGTCGTTTCATTGTACTCCAATGGTTCCAAACCCTGCGCCAGAATATCTCCCGATCCTCTGAATTCGTCCTTTGAAGTATGATAATCAAAACGCAAACCTGCTACCAGTTCCAGGTTATCCGATATACGAAATTCATCCTGGAAGTAGGTTCCAAATTCAAAAGCGGTTTTAGCTGACGTTGAAGTGTAAGGTTCTTCCGATTCAGTATCCAGGTACATACCGTTTTCTTCAAGCCTGTTATGACTTAATTGCAACCCAGCAAGCAATCGATGCCTTTGGCCAAACGGATGAACATAGTTAAGGTTGCCAACAATAAGCCGCTCTTCGGCAAGGTAAGGTCGCAATAAATCAATGGGAGGTAATTCGCCTTTTGCTTCTTCATAATCACCAAGAAAAGTGTCATTAGTGGCATTTCGTTTATGCTGAGTGAGCGCCATGTTTGCATTGATCTCACCGCCATCTTTGAGCCAAATTTTATAGTCAACCTGAGCCGAGTAGCGATTAGTTTTTATACATTCAGTTCCCGGGGAAAAGGGGTTTTCAAACAGGTTGTCCTTCAACTGGCCGCCCTGTCGGTTTTCATTTATAGCACGACCGCGAAGGACTAAACGATCTGCCGCAAAAATATCATCAAAAAACAGATTGAATCCTGCGTTTTTTGCCGTTGCACGCACGCGATCTATACAACCATCGGGTTTGTTTACTCCACCGGGGGCATTCATATCCCCTGTCTCATCGAGTTCATCCTGTTCACTCTGCTGGGCAAATAGAAATACACCCACATTATCTTTCCGGCTGTTAGCAGTAAATTTGTATTTGTTGGTACCATGTTCTCCAATTTCAATACCGATCTTGCCTTCGGTTTTCCTTGGAATCGAAGAGATGATATTTATTGCCCCCGCCACAGCATTACTGCCATATAAAGCGGAACCGGCACCTTTAACAATTTCGATCTGGTCAATATCAGCCGTGCTTACCTGCTGTAAGCCATAAACGCCGGCAAGTCCCGAGTAAACAGGTTGTCCATCAAGCAATACCTGAGTATGATCGGCACCAAGCCCCTGCATTCTGAGAACAGTGAAATTGCATGCCTGACATTGTTGCTCTACACGCACTCCCAATTCACCATCCAGCGCTTCATACAGATTACTCGCCGATTTATCCTCAATTGATGAACGAGTAATAACTTCTGTTCGAATCGGGGCATCCTTAATAAAGCGCGGGGTTCTGGTTCCCGTTACGACTATGCCGCCGATTTCCAGTGGCGTACAGCTTAATTTTATATTAACTTCGGTTTCCTGATTTTCTACAAGCCGAACTTCATAAGTTTTGGCAATATAACCGACTGATGAAACGGTGATAACATGTTGGCCATAAGACAGATTAGATATTTCGAATTTGCCATCTAAATCCGTTTTGTTCCCTTTTGTGGTTCCTTCAATCATTACTGTTGCCCAGGAAATCGGTTCCCCCGATTCTGAATCTTTCACCGTTCCGTTGATTTTCCCGCCTGAGGCAAAGGCGGTTGGTAATAAAAACAGAACAGTGAATAGTATTGTCAATGCGCGTAAAAACATATTTTCTCCCAATGTTTTAATTTATGTTAGCTAACTTATTTAGAGATTATTTCTACCATTCTCAAAAGTCTTGTTTTTTGGGTAGCCACCCACTGTCCGCATGCGATGCAGATGGGGGCACTTCTAATGATAAAATTTTGGAGAAACAGTATATACTTTAAAACATAGGAGGAGCGCGGCTGGAAATATTTAGCCGGGTTTCATCACGATTGATTCGAAATTTTTCAAGAAATAGAATAAATATTAAAATATGAGTGATTATAACCGTAATTATGGATGGAATAATTGCCCTGTTAAGCGTCAACCCGAGAGCATTAATAAGAATAAACTCTGAATTTGAATGAGAATGGTTGGTTTGCCCTTGATTACCCTCTTCGCGCGGCATAGCGTGACTATGAACAACAATTCTGCCATCCGGCAGGATGTGCGTATGGAGAGTATCATAGTAAAAAATAAAATGTATTGATATGGCAATTAAAATGGTAATAATAATGCCATTGACAGAGCATTTCTGTAAATCTTCTTTATATCTGCCAAAATATTTTTTAATACCCATATCTCAAATTACCAATCAAATCAATGTTAGATATTTCTTACATTGTAAGAGTACTCTAACTTGGAGTCAAGGGAAATATGTTTCTTTTCTTGTTTTTTTCAATTTTTTTGGTAATCAATTAAGATTGTTCTAAAAGGCCAATATCGTAATTTCAGCAATTCTGGTTTGCCAAAAAGCGAGTTGTAATCTGTTGAAATTAATCCGGGAACTATTTTAGCCCCTAAATTTACAATAATTACTGGTTTGACAGGATGATTTGAAAATAATATATTACTTGCCATATGAAAGTAAATAAACCACATAGAAAGGGTATCCATGAAGACACTACTCTGTATCACAATGATGTTTCTGCTTATGTTTTCAGCCGCTTTTGCTGCTGACGAGATAAAGACAGATAAAAAAGAAGACAAAAAAGTGGAAAAGATGGAAAAATACAGTAAACGCAACGCTGACAATCCGGAAATAGCGATTGAAACCGATTTCGGGACAATGAAACTGGAACTATTTCATGATCTTGCCCCGGGACATGCCGACAGTATGCTGGCCCGTGCCAAAGACGGCTTTTATAAAGGATTGATTTTTCATCGCATTTTAGACGGCTTTATGATTCAGGGCGGCGATCCCCAGGGGACCGGAATGGGTGGCGCTCCTTATAATCTGAAAGCTGAATTTTCCGATGTTCCGCATATCGATGGAACCTTATCGATGGCCCGCGCTCAGAGTCCCAATTCAGCCTCATCGCAATTTTTTATCTGTTTAGGGCGGCAAGCTTCTCTGGACGGCAAGTACACTGTTTTTGGTCAGGTAATGGAAGGAATGGACGTTCTTCATAAAATAGGCAAGGTGCCATGCGAAATGAACGGTCGGGAAAAAAGCAAGCCAATCAAGGAAGTTTTTATCAGAAAAATGACCGTTATCAAAGATCTTCCAGCCAAAAAAGCTGATAAATAAGAGAAATAAATATAAACGGGAACTCGCAAGCCGGGTTTCCGTTTATAAAATTGATGATAAAACGGCTGAGCATACTTGGTTCAACCGGTTCAATCGGTGTTTCGGCGCTTGATATTTTTGCGAAAAACCGAGATCGAATTGAACTGTTTGGACTTTCGGCATTTTCCAATGTCGAACTGCTGCTAAAGCAGATAGAACAGTACCGTCCGAAATTTGTCACTATCTGCAATAAGATCGCCTACGATAAATTCAAAAACAGCTTTCACTCCAACAGTACCAAACTGCTCGAATATGAAACCGGAATAAAATATCTGACTTCTGACCCCGATGTTGACATTGTCTTAAATGCTATTGTTGGCGCAGCCGGATTGGAAGCCTCTATCGAAACTGTAAAGGCTGGCAAAAGACTTGCTTTGGCTAACAAAGAATCGATGGTTATCGGGGGCGAGCTGATAAACAGTTTCGCCAAAAAATATGAAGCAGAAATAATTCCGGTTGATTCGGAACATTCGGCTATCTGGCAAGCGCTTGTTGCCGGACAAAAAAAGGAAGTAAGAAAAATTCTTCTAACCGGTTCCGGCGGACCATTTCGTGAATTACCAATAAATAAATTTAAATCGATTACAAAGAAGCAGGCGCTAAATCATCCGACCTGGAGTATGGGACCAAAAATAACAATAGATTCCGCCACGATGATGAACAAGGGATTGGAAATAATTGAAGCGGTGCGACTCTTCGATATTCCGGCGGACAAAATAGAGGTAGTGATCCACCCCGAATCGATAATCCATTCGATGGTTGAGTATATTGATTCATCGATTATTGCACAGATGTCAAATCCTGACATGCGGCTGCCGATTTCGTATGCGCTCTTTTATCCTGAACGGGTTTTCTCTGACAGTGCCAAAATAAATCTGGCCGAGGCCGGAAAATTGACCTTTTTTAGCCCCGATTTTGATAAATTCCCGCTTTTAAAGCTTGCTTTAGGGGTGGCCGAAACAGGCGGAAGCTGCGCCGCAGTTATGAATGCGGCCAATGAGATTGCCGTTTCGGCTTTTTTAAATGATACTATTGATTTTGCGCAAATTCCCGATATTGTAATAAATAGTGTAGAGAAGTATAAAAATATAGAATCACCGTCATTAGAGGAAATCCTTGAAGCCGACCGCTGGGGTCGAGAAAAAGCGAAAGAATTAGTAGGTTGATATGTTTATAACAATTATTGCAACTGTTTTTGTTCTCGGTGTTCTGGTCTTTATTCATGAACTGGGACATTTTCTTGTGGCCAAAAAATCAGGAATACGGGTCGATAAATTTTCGCTCGGTTTCCCCCCCACGCTGATATCAAAAAAAATCGGTGAAACCGAGTATGCCATCGGGGTCATCCCGCTGGGCGGTTATGTCAAGATGGCCGGGGACAACCCGGACGAAGATAGAACCGGCGCACCTTATGAGTTTATGTCCAAACCACCCTGGAAAAGATTTTTGGTTATCGCGGCCGGCCCGATTATGAATTTTGTTCTGGCGGTAGTTATTATCTCAGGTCTCTTTTATTTTCGGGGTCAAACAGTTGATAGAGCAGTGATTGGTGATATTATGCCGGGCGGCCCGGCTGAGACGGCAGGTCTTTTGCCGGATGATTATATCGTCAATATTGATGGTGTCGATGTTAATTCATCGGCCGAGATGATAGCTGAAATAAAAGACAAAATCGAACAACCGCTATTTATCACCTGGAGACGCGGCGAAAATTTAATGTCGGATACAATTGTTACCTTTCGGGATATTGCCGTTACTACTGCTGGTGACACCGTTGAGGTCGGCAAAATTGGAATCATTACCGGTCGAGCTTACGAAAAACTTGGTCTGTTTGCTTCGATTGGAGCCGGATTTGGTCAATCGGCAAACTATACGGTAGCCACTTTTCAATTTATCGGCGGCTTTTTCAGCGGTAAATCGAATGCCGGTGATGTTGGTGGACCAATTTTTATCGCCAAAATTGCCGGAGCGACTGCCCGGGCCGGATTTGATATCTTGCTTGAGTTTATGGCTTTATTATCGGTCAATCTCGCTGTTTTGAACATTCTGCCGATTCCGGTTTTTGACGGCGGTCATTTGATGTTCCTTATTGCCGAAAAATTAAAAGGCTCACCGCTTTCAATGAAAATTCGTCTGATAGCTCAACAGGCCGGGTTGGTATTTATATTATTATTAATTGTATTAATTACATATAATGACATAACCAGATGACAGCTTTGGGCGTATAATAAATAAGGCGAATGATTGTTGAATATATAATACAGTTGTGATATATTGAATCAAAATCAAGAGGACAATGAGGGTAATAGTGAAGGATAAAAAAATGAAGGGCGATGCATTCGACTTTATCTGGGAAAATATAAAATCTCTGCTGATTGCGATAGTATTGGCTGTTATTATTAAGACCTCGATTGTCGAGGCTTATAAAATTCCGTCGTCATCGATGGAGGACACCCTTCTGGTTGGTGATTTTCTGATTGCCAATAAATTTATTTATGGTTCACAGATTCCTTTGGTTGGCTGGCGCCTGCCGGCTCTTGCAGATCCGGAACAGGGCGATGTTATGATCTTCAAATGGCCCGGCGATGGAGTGACCAATTATATTAAAAGATGTATCGCGGTCGAGGGTCAGAAGGTCGAAATAATCGACAAAGTTGTTTATATTGATGGAACTGAGTTTCCTCAACCGGAAGAATCAAAATTTACTGATTCTCTTCATATTAGACAACGCCCCGGATCAAACGAAAACAGCCGTGATAACTGGGGCCCTTATGTTGTCCCAAAAGATTGCTATTTTATGATGGGCGATAACCGTGATAATTCATACGATTCCCGCTTTTGGGGGCCGGTTCACAAAGATTTGATTCAGGGTGAAGCGATGGTCATCCATTGGTCATGGGTACCTGATGAGAATTCGCCACAGGCATCGGTTTCCGATCCGTTGTCGGTACCCCGTCTGTTTTTATATAATGTTGCTCATTTCCCCGAACGAGTGCGGTGGAAACGGCTGTTTAATTTGATATCTTGATTTGCCCTAAGAATTTCTTTTATCGTAATTACTCGGCCGCTTTGATATTCCTGATTATCCCGGAAAGATTTGGGCGGCTTATTGGACTTGATTTGAATTTTGTGGTAAATTGATCTTCGGTCAGTTTTAAAACCTGTCCTGTCTCAAGCAATGAAGTCTCATCTCGATATTTGAAAGCTTCTGTCTTGCTTGGTTTTTCAAACCGGTTGAAGGGGCATGCGGTCAGACAGATATCGCATCCAAATATCCAATGGTTCATATTATTGCTGATTTCTTTCGGGATCGATGAAGACTTTGACTCAATTGTCCAATAGCTGAGACATCTGGTGGCGTCGAGTACATTCAGATCAGGCAAGGCATTTGTTGGACAGCTATCAAGACATCTTCGGCATTTTCCGCAAAAATTTTTGTGCGGCTTATCATAGCTGTCAGTTTTTTCGTTAATAATTAAACTGCCGAGCAGCAACCAGCTTCCATATTGTCTCGATACAAGATTGGTATGTTTTCCGATCCAGCCGAGTCCCGCCTGTTGTGCCCAATATTTGTCCATAAACGGCGCCGTATCAACACAGATACGTCCGTTAATTTTCGGATTAATTTCCTTCAGGAAAAAACGCAATCGCTTTAATAAACGACGGATAACATGATGGTAATCTTCTCCCCGGGCATAGCTGGCAACATTAAACTTTTTCTTTTCTCTCATTTTTTCCGGTTGGTCTGGGAAATAATTCAAACCAATTACGATTATAGATTCGGCTCCGGGGAATAATACAGAAGGATCAAATCGTTCGTTTTGCAATCGAGCCATATATTCCATATCTCCGGCATACTGGTTTTTGAGCCATCGTTGAAATTCATCATTCTATGGTACAGGATGGGGTCGGGCTATACCGACGCAATCGGCGCCTATTTCAAGCGCCTTTGATTTGATAATATTTGCTTCCAACATATTTTATTAACTCGCTCTGTTGATATTATAGGCAATATCTACCATAAAAAAAAGAGGGGTGATCAAATTCGACGTAGTACTATAAATAAGGGTTAATGGCATATTTCGTCATTACAATTACGAGGAATTCGCCGAAGGTGAATGACGCGGCAAGCTCCTTTTTTCATAAATTCCTTGTAAGTTACTCTGTAACATATTGGTACAACGAAAATGGGTTCCCTCCTTCGAAGGACAGGCGTTTTGTCAAAACAGGGTTTTTGGCCGATAAATGTGTAGTAAAATTGTAATTTCTGTTTTTGTATTATTGGCACCATAATTAAGATACGGTGAATAAAATAACGGTGATGTTGTGGCGATTTTGTATTGGGGATAGTTACACTCAGGGGCAGATGTGGACATCTGCCGCCCACAATATTACCGAAAATACGATCAATAAAGGTAATAAAACGCAGATCACTCTAAACATATCATCCCCCCATTTATTCATGTGACAGATAAATATCAACCGTATCTTTAAGCAATGCATTGGTTGGTATAGTTACAATAGAATCAAAAGTCAGATAGTCCTCTTTCCCGCAGTATATATGAACTTCATGTTTTGCAGTACCTAAATAAGCAAATACATAGTGACCGATACTGTCTGAAAATAGAGAATATGGAGGAATGGAGTCGGTATTGTCAACCCAAGCGTTATGGATAGGCATATTTGTCTCGGCATCCCGTACTACTCCTCCTATTGCGTGAAGTGGGTCTTCATGCAAACCGCGTTCGCATGCCAGAAAAATAAAACTGGCAAACATGACATACGCAATAGCCAAACCCAAAACTATCGGCTTTTTATTTGTTTTACTTTTGAAACTTTTACTACGCGCTAATATATTTAACATGACTTCATCCCCACCAAATAATAGCTTGCTTCAATTTATTGATCTCTAATGTGAGTATAATAATTAACGTATTGACACAGGTTTTGCAAGTATAATATTAAAATATTATCATCTGTTGATATTATAGGCAATATCTACCATAAAAAAAAGAGGGGTGATCAAATTTGATTACCCCTCAAACGGAATTTTTAATATATGTTTTGTCACTGTGAACAGATTGGATCCGGTCCATCCCTATATTTAAAATTGATTAAATAAACGATATCGAGGATATTAATCAAATCATCGTTATCAATATAGGCATTTCTCATTGGAACCGGTTCGGGACCACTCTTATATTTATAATTTATCAATAACACTATATCCAAAATATTAACCAGTTCATCCTCATTAAGATCGCCACAGGGATAAAACGGAAATATTTCCAAATTTAAGATAACTTCATCAGAAAATTCAGCATAAGTGCAAGCATCAGAAACTTTCACACCAAAACCAAAATCTCCCAATTCATTTACTGTCCCTGAAATAATTCCGGTAGATTCATCAAGTAGCAAACCGTCGGGTAGATTTCCTGAACTAATCTGCCAGTATAATGGCTCAATTCCTCCATTTGCATTTAAATCGGCTGAAAAAGGTTGCCCCATTTCTCCATTGTCCAATTCGGTCGATTGTATTTGAAGCGGCTGTCTCGCCTTGGCTCGTAAGGTCGGATCGCCTTGAAGCGTCATCCCATAATGCCAGCAGAGTTCATCCTGCGTAAAACCGCCCGATGCAATCGCCGAGAACCAATCCCGAAACGATTCGCCGATCGTGGCGCAATCACCAAAGGGGCTATAGAAATAATTAAAATTAAGCATCGCTCCGGTTTTTGTGCTGCCAATGGAAACCAGACCGTAATTCTGACAGAAAATGTACCAGCCGCCCATATTGTTCTGGTCAACATAGCGGGAATTGGAACAGGCAAACAGATTATAAAATATTGCTGGCGGATCAATTCCTTTGATTTCAGAATTGGTCGTATAACCATAATTATCGCCGCTTTTGAATTGGTGCAGAGCCGAACTGGAATGAACACAAACCAATATCGATTCATATTCCAACTCAAGATTTGATTCATAATTGCTCTCAGACGTCTCTATTTCATCATAAATTAATATTCTATTATCATAAGTTAAGCCATGATCATTATCCCATGCAGTTGCCCAGGGAACCCAGTCATCTTCGATAAAAGATAACCCTCTTTTTTGCACCGGCATATTTCCTGTCCGGTACGAATGGTTTTTTGCAAAATAATTATTGACCAAATCAACTTCATTGCTGGTGCCAAAGTTCAATGGCGACGCGGTTAAACGGCCCAGCCATATTTCGGGGTATAGATCGCCGGTGTGACCATCATACAAACCATCGGAATCAGCGTCGGTGAAACTGCCGTCGAGGTCCATATAATAAAGATCGCAGGGAAATTCGGTGTGGGATAGTTCTTCCCAGCATTCGGTTTCATACCACGGTATCGGAAAATCGCCAATTAATAAGCATCCCTCCATCCCTTCGGCATATTTACCTTGAAGAAAAGCACGCATATCTTCGGGTGTTCCGCCCGATGAGGTAATAATCTCAACTGTATGTCCCTCGGCAATCAAATCGGTTTCATATTGAGTGAGAGAGGCGAGAATGCTATTGAAAAGATCGGTATTAACAATAACAGATATTTTCACGCCGCTGCGACTATCCTCTGACAGAGATACCTGACGAGCTTCAAAAGCAGTTGGGTTCACCTGCTGACTTTTCCATTCGGCATAAGAAGTAGGTTTTAAACCATTTTGATCGACCCATCTGGTAACCGGAACAGTTTCATAAACAGATTCGATCTTCTCGATTTCGTTTTCAGATAGATTGACCCGTTTTCCCTTGGTTTGATTAACTATTTTTTCCGCAATCGCAGAGACAGCCAGCAGACCCATTAAGAAAATTATTATAAGTAATACTTGATTATATCTTTTGCTCACAAATCTCCTCCTGCCGGGCTGGTTGTTGGAACGTCTTGTATGTACCTTGTGTAAATATATGTAAATCAACGGTTTTGTCAACAACTGAATTACGTAAATAGCCGGATGAAAACTGTTTGGAAAAAATGCATTAAAAAAGGCCCGCCGATTTGACGGGCCTTTAAACGAGATATTATCTCCTATTTTTTAATTATCTGAGTCCTCCCGGACAATTGGCAATAAAATTACCGCATGTGATTGGCGCCGGACCGCTCTTATACTTGTAGTTAATTAAATAGACAACATCAAGGATGTTCACCAAACAATCACCGTTGGCGTCACCACTACAAAGAGCATACGGTACCGGAGCCGCACCACCCTTGTATTTATAGTTGATAAGATAGACAATATCCAGAATATTAATCAGTGGTTTTCCATCAGCTTCACCCGGTTCACAATCGCACGGGCCGCCAATCAGGAAGGCCTGGTCAATTGATTCGGGTGCATAAGGATGCGGCGGGGCATATCTCAATTCCCACCACGGAAGTTGCATTGGAATATCCTCCCCTTCAACCCAAACGGCATCATCGTTCCAGTGTCTCATTGATGTTTTCCAGCCAAAGATTGCAGGAGTTACTCCATTTGGAATAATGGCCTGAACATCCAGCCAATATACAATAGGTGCTCCGGCTGTTCCCTGTTGCTCAAACCAGCTTTGGTCATCAAATTGGAAGATATACTCCCAACAATTGGCATCACCTACTTCTATCCACATTACCGGCGGATTAAACCAGCCTTCGTAATCGCCCTCGAGGTTAACCGGTTTATAAATGAAATCATAAGGTTCAAATATCCAATCGGCCAGCATCGGGCCAGGCATACTCCACTCTTCCAACATTCCCGCTGGAATGTCAGAATGAATGCTTATGTGGAACATGACATTACCGGGATCACCTTCAATTGAAGGAGGATCGGCGCCAGGATAGATATCCTCGAACCATGAACCCCAAATGTGAATTTCCTGAATCCCAGCAGTTTCGGTACATTCGAAATCATCAGCTAAGACATACATCGGGAAAGTCGCATTGACATCCATACCCAGTTCTGACAGATCAGGTTCCTGATACCAGTTCTTTGGTGCTTCAAGCACAACCTCACATATTGTCGTAGCGCAGTTGGTTCCAACACCCTCAGGGGTGCCGCCCAAATCAACACAGCAGAGCGGATCGAGATCCTGACAACTGCCATCGTCAAAGCAGCAGGCCTGCGGAGCGCTACATTGTCCAAGCGACGGAGTGCCACCCAGTGCAACGCAGCAAATAGGATCAAGATTCTGACATGAGCCATCTGTCAAACAGCAGGCTCTGGTCGTTATGGCACATTCGCCGATATACGAAGTACCACCAAGATCGAGACAGCAGAGTGGGTCAAGCATCTGGCAGGAGTTATCCGGCATACAGCACGCTTCAACCGAGGTACAGGTGGTACCCTGACCCTGCGGAGAGCCGCCAAGGTCAACACAACAGAGCGGATCCATCATCTGACAGGTATTATCCGGCATACAGCAGGCTTCAAGAGCAGTACAGGTCGAACCAGCACCCTGCGGAGAACCGCCAAACACATTAACACAACAGAGGACATCGGCCATAATGCATGTTCCCAAACCATCTGGTAAACAGCAGGCTTCCATACCCTGACAGGTTGTGGCATCGCCCTGATAAACACCAAACAAATTATTTTCACAATCAGCTTGTGTAGTCACAACACATAACATGTCGCCGGTACCGCCAGGATCCGGATAACAGCAGGCACCTTCAGGTTCAGGGCCGTAATCACTTGTAATCACAAAAGCGAGGTCAAGTGAACCGCGGCAGGTATGAAATATTGTGCCTTCAACCCAAACGTTGAAACCGCGAACATCAACCGAAACCCATTCGGGATTATAATCCGGTATTCTGAGTCTGTATTCGTCTGGCCCCTCAAATGAGTGCATATTTGGCGGATCGCCGCGGCCAATCCAAATATCTTCTGGTGGAGTAGGCGGAGTCGTCGTATAATCAAAATCACCGGGAAGAGGCGGTCTTGGTTCACCCGGAGGCATGCCGTCAAGTGTCCAGATATCAGTTGCCCAGTTAGGTGTAACCTCGGCATACATCTCTTCATACTCTTCCACAGGCCGCACGCTATATTCTATTCTGATATCTTTAATACGATCATAATCAAGCGGATGATCGTAAAACCAGACATTCCACCATTCATCCTCTTCATAGAAAAACCAGGGATTAAATGGATATGTCGGGTCTTGGTAAGCTCCCATTCCAACGGTATGTATTGGATTACCGAGCAGATCAAAACTAATTTCAAACCAGTTGGAGAGTTCTTCCCCTGGCTCATAAATTTCAATCCATTCCATGCCATTCCAAAAAACAGCGTCATCAAGATAATGGTCCTCTGTATTTTTCCATCCCCACTGTTGTCCCTGTCCAACATCTTCAAGAATACATTCAATACTCAACCAATAAACCGTTCCTTCAATCTAATCAAACCAAGCTGCTTCAGGCAAAATCAGATCATAACGGAAATACTGCTGATGGTCAGGGTAATTGGAGAATGGGACTGATGGATCATACCATCCTTCCCAGTCAGCCATGTCACCGGGCATCAAAGGAATAATATCAAAATCACCAGCAATAGCCTCAAACTCCCATATCTGAGTACCCGGACGGCTATACATAATAGAAGGCGGATCAACTGGAATATCAGTCCAGACTTTGATAACAAAACTATTAATTACACCTTCGGCTTCATCGAGCCATGAACCCCACCAATGAATATCAGTTATCGGGCCGGTTTCAGAACAGGTCCAGTCATCAGCGAGAAACATCGGGTTATCAACATGCACATCCCAGCCATCTTCATCAGGCAACTGCGGGAAATGCATTTTATGGTTGGACCAATCCTGAGCCATAACTGTCGATACCAGGATCATGACCAATCCGATTGACATAAACAGAAGTTTTCTGTTCATCACAAGTCCTCCGATTTATAGATTAAATTTAGAATTAAATA
>JAUVBC010000019.1 GCA_030591405.1 Candidatus Zixiibacteriota bacterium | reverse complement strand
ACCACCGACGATATCGTACACCGAGCCGCAGAAACATTGGGCGAGATCACTATCTACCCGGATGACCCAAACCCGGTTGTTATTAATCTGTCAGATTATGCAATTTTGGTTCTGGGGGCAGTCCCGCCCGGCTCCTTTGATATCACCGATGATGTTCCCGACCTGGGTAAATTCAATCAGGCGACAATCTCATCGGGCGATTTTGATATCATTTTCGCCAATGATTTTGGAGTTGATCTCGATACAGTGATTCTACGTGTATACGATTTGGTCAACACCGCTTATGTTTCAACCGATACGGTTCCAAACCCCGGATTGGCTGATGGCGTATCAGACACTATCACTATTGATCTGGCCGGTAAGACTATATCAAATGATCTTCAGCTTCAAATTCATTGCCATACTCCCGGAAGCGGACCAAGTTTTTCACTTGCGGCAAAAACTTTAAGCTCGGCTGTTGAATTTGATAATGGGCTGACCGTGATCTCGGCTTTGGCTGAAGTACCGGAAATAGTTAAGAGCTTTCAGGAAGTAATAGAACTGGCTGACTCCAATGTTATTCAAAGCGCTCAGTTAGAATCTGGAAGCATTTCCCTTCAGATCGAAAATGCCACTGCTCTGTCAAGTGACTTCCAGATAACCCTGGATGATTTCACTCTCAGTGGAAGTCCGCTGGTTATCTCCCAAACAGTGGCCGCCAATAGTACTACCCCGATTGTTGTTAATTTGACCGGATACATTTTTTCCCCGGTAGATCAATCAGCGCCGCAAAGTCTCACTTTTGATGTTGATGTTGTGATCGATTCAACTTCACCAGCGATGGTTACTATAGACCAGTTTGACAGTCTTTCGGTTGATGCCACTGTTTCCGGTCTCTCCTTCGCCTCAATGACCGGGGTGATTCAGGAAACCGATGCGACTTTTGACAACATCGACGTTGCCATTGATATACCAAAAGGATTTGACCAAATACAGCTTTCCTCGGCTACATTAACCCTCGAAATCGAGAATGGTGTCAATTTCCCGGGAACTTTGGATTTAGTAATATTGGGTGACAACGGACAATCAATCAACCTGACCGGAGTAGTTGCGGCCGGATCATACGGTTCACCGGTTCTAACGGTTATCGAAGAAACTGATTTAGCGAGCTTCTTAAATCCGATACCAACCAACATAACCGTCAGTGGAGCGGCAAGTTTTGGCGATGGCGTAACATCGGGAACGGTTACCCCAAACGATTTTGTCGTTTCAAGCGTTTACATCAATTCACCATTGGAAATCATTATTGGTGAATCTAGTTTTGAAGGTGATATAACCGAGCAGACGATTGATCAAACTGATATGGAATCGATCACCGATCATATTATTGAGGCCAATTTTATATCAACGATCATCAATCATCTGCCTGTTGGTGTCACCGCCGAGATCTATGTTGACAGCGATTCGACCCAACTGAATGCAACCGATGCCCAACTTGTAATCGGCCCGCTGACAATCGCCCCCGGTACTGTTGCTGCCGGTGGAACAGTTGTCACTGCCGCGGTTACTTCACAAAACATGATTACGCTTGATAGTTTGGAAATACAAATTCTCAAAAATGACACGCTGTATATCGGTGAGCTAATAACCCTGATGGATACCGATGGTAATCCGGTCAGATTATCAGGGGATGATTATTACACTGCTCAAGCTGTAATTCAGGTCGAATATCTTTTCGACGGTAAGTTTTAGGAGAAAATATAATGTTTAGCCTGAATCACAAAAATAAATTCCACCATATGATCTTGGGGGATCTGATGAAATCAAAACTGTTGATGTTTTTAATAATAACCTGCCTGCTGGCAACATCGGCCACTGCCAGTGGATTGTCATCGGCTCGCGCTGTCGGCATGGGCGATGCTCAAATTGGCCTGGCCAAAGGTGTCTATGCTCCTCTATACAACCCGGCAAATATCGCTCTTTCCGGGTATGGTCAGCCCGGTATTGAATTGGCCGGTTTTGGCGCAGAAGTATTCAATAATAGTTTTTCGCTCAACGATTATAATAGCTATACCGGCGCTATCCTGAGTGAAACCGATAAATCTGCTTTATTGGGGAAAATCCCGGCTGATGGTCTTGAACTTTCGGTCAGGGCACAGGCTTCGGCCTTAAATGTTTCACTCGGCTCATTTGTTATTTCGGCCAATGGTGTTGCCGCCTCCGAAGTTAATCTCAGCAAAGACGTGATCGAGTTGTTACTTAATGGTAATCAACTTAATGATACGATCTCTCTCAATGAGATGTACAGCGAAGCGATCGCCTATGCCACCGTCGGTCTTTCAACCGGTAAAACTCTATACAAATCTGGAACCAGACAACTTACAGTTGGCGCGACTTACAAATATATTAAAGGACTCGCCTATGAAGACATAGTCAGATTAGAGGGTGAAGCCTCCACAACTATGTCGGGATTCAGTGGTGATGGTGCGGTTGTCGCCAGAACAGCAACTGGCGGAACCGGTTACTCAGTCGATGTTGGCGCGGCATTAAAACTATCTGATGATTACACTGCCGGTATCTCGTTTTCTAATTTCCTTAACAGCATAACCTGGGACAAAAGTACCGAGGAACATTATTACACTTTCCAGATCGACACCGTGACAGTAAGCAACATGGATAATGATTCGATTTTTGTTTCAGATGATTACTCACAGGAAATAGGCAGTTTTAAATCAAAAATACCGACGACCATGCGAATTGGTATTGCTAATATTAGCGGTAAACTGCTCTGGGCCGTTGACTGGGAACAGGGTTTCAAACTTGGCGCCGGTGTATCTTCAAAACCTCGTATATCTATTGGCGGTCAGTATAAGCTGGTTGGTTTCCTACCGCTCCGTGCCGGATATTCACTCGGTGGAGGACGAGGCTCAACCATGTCATTCGGGACAGGTCTCGATCTCGCCATGTTTTATCTCGATGTTGCTGCTACCAATCACGGCAGTATTACCTCAGGCTCAAGCAAAGGACTTCATCTCGCCGTTTCAACCGGTTTGAACTTTTAAGGTGGATTAAGTACAATGAAAATTCCTGGTGAACATATTATTAATAGCAAACAAACTTTCGGGTTTCTCCTGCTGATTCTGTTTATTTTTTCTATTCCCAACGGGGCGGCGATGCCGCCCCACCCGGATGTGATTGCTATTGGCAACTCTAAAGTTGATGATTCGCCGAGAAAAATGGGCACCAATAATTCTGACCCGGAGTTAAATGCTCCATCAAAATTGCTGGCGACGTCCAAAGCTCAAATCACCGGTTCATTCAAGGCTCTGGCTGTGTTAATCAATTTTACGGACAAGACCTACTCGGTAGATCCGACCAACTTTGATACAGTTTTGTTTGCCAATCAGCAAGGCTCGGTCCGACATTATTATAATGAAATGTCGTTTAACCAACTTGATATTGTAACGGTTAATCTGCCATCAACGACCGGCTGGATAACCGCCCCGCAAACATATGCCTACTATTGCGACGGACAAAACGGAACCGGCTCATATCCGCAAAACAGCCAGAGACTTTGTGAGAATATTGTTGACCAAATTGACCCGATAATTGATTTTTCGCAATATGACAATAACAGTGATGGTTATGTTGATGCTCTTATCCTGATTCATACCGGACCGGGAGCCGAACTGTTTGGTCCCGACAGCACCAACCTGATTTGGTCGCATAAATGGTCTGTCAGTCCAAGAAGTAAAGATGGTGTTTCCATTTATGAATATACTGTCCAGCCTGAATACTGGTTTAGTCCGGGCGATATCACCTGCGGTGTTTTCTGTCATGAACTGGGACATATTTTTGGCTTGCCCGATCTCTATGATCGAGACCTAAGTTCCAATGGCGTTGGACGCTGGTCCTTGATGTCATACGGTAGTTGGCTGGGACCTTCAGGTCTTGGCAGTGTTCCGGCCGGTTTGGATGCCTGGTCACGGATCGAATTGGGATTTAATAGTTACACCAATGTTTCATCAAATATTAATGGCGTTAGTATCGCCAACGTCGAAGAAGGCGGACCAATCTTTCGACTCTGGTCAAGCGGTAATATCGGAACCGAATATTTCCTGGTAGAAAATCGACAACAAATCGGCTACGATGCGTATCTGCCATCGAATGGTTTGCTGATCTGGCATATTGACGAAACTCAGGCAGGTGCCTTTAATTCAAATAATGATAATGAATGGTACCCCGGCCATACCGCAAGTGGAAATTACCTCGTGGCGCTGGAACAATCGGACGGACTATTTGAACTTGATAAGAAAATATCAAAAGGAAATTTAACCGATCCTTTCCCCGGTAATAATGCTATCATCGAATTTACCCCTCTCACCACGCCAAACTCAAATAATTATAATGATGACAATACTTATGTCTCAATAGAAAGCATTTCGGCTTCGGCGTCAACTATGACGGCCGATTTTAACGTCTCTCTTCTTAGTGATATTTATGATGAATTTTCCATAATCAGGCCAACTTCTTTTGTTCTTAACCAGAATTTCCCCAATCCGTTTAATCCTCAAACCTCGATTGAAATCGAGTTATCAACGCAGTCATCGGTAAAGCTTAATATTTATGACATCCTCGGACGATTGGTTGATACGCCTCTGGACGGCCAGCTTCCAACCGGAACTCATAAAATCGAATGGAATAGCGATATTGATGCCGAAAATGAGTTATCATCAGGCATCTATATCTATAAATTGATTACAGATTTTGGAACAGATTCTAAAACAATGATACTGTTAAAATAAGACAATAGTACACAATAATAAACGTGGACATAATAAAACCTATGCCGACTTTGAACGATTAAAATTTTCTTCCAGTACAATTGCGCTTGTAATAAATTATCAGCTCAATTCCGGTCGAACTGATTCGGACGAACCGTTTCGCTTATCCCGTTTGTGCTGGACATAACAATGTTTACATCTCTTGGGATCTTCGGAGTACCCACGCTCCGCAAAATACTCCTGCGCATTCGTGGTAAATACGAATTCCTGTTCACACTCAACGCAAATTAGGATCTTAGCCTCAAAGTTTGATGCCATGACCCCCCCTCTCTTTAGCAGGTTAACTTCCCTGTAACCTCCTCTAATTATAGATGACAATCAACGATCCACGTTCTAATTTAATTAATAATATTATTTTATACGTGTCAAGCTTAAAAAGTGATTTATTTAAGGAGTCATACTTACAGCATTAACATATAATAATGGTAAATATCGAAAATATTGTTTGAGAGATTACTAATAGCGACATGGTCCGGGAGCAGTACCATCTTTGTACTTGTAGTTAATTAGATAAACAATATCGAGGATATTTACCAATTGATCACAATTGATATCACTCATTCTCGGATCATAGTCAGGTTCGGGGCCGTTTTTATATTTTTGATTTATAATAAAGACTATATCTAGGATATTGGGATCATCACCTGAAAAATCAACGTCACCATATTGAATTGTTTCTGCTTCTATGCTGTAATCATTATTATTTAAATATTGTGAAACAACACTTGGAATAATAATCATTGAATCACTTCCGGCAAAATCATAAATACCCCAATGCAAAAAACCATTATGATCTGCAGAAAAACTCTGAATTTCGGGATTCCCTCCGTTTTCAAAATACATTCTTATTAATTCCCATTTGACATACATACTACCGGCAAAATGAAATATAAAAAAGCCTTCTTCTACAGGGTCAGGGTAGCAGATGATATAGTTTGCTCCTAAACCATCAGGAGGGTAAACCGGTTCAACAATTGTAGTCGGAAATCCGGTGACAATCTGGTCAATTTCAACCTTAGGATAATAAACGCCGTCAGTATGATATAAGGGATCGGCCCGGTCTGATGTATAATAATTCCATAATGTAAACTCGGAGAAAACCGATTTTATCTCCTGTCCATATAGATTTAAGGCTGAATCTATTGACGGCATAACATCGTAATAGCGAAGATACTCAAACGATGATTTCAGCAAATCGATCCCAAACTTCTCCACCAGGAAAGAAGCCCAGATAAAGGTCGAATATACATGAAAAGTAGGAGCCGCTAAAAATGTATCGGGATAATTAAAAAAGCTGCTTAGATAATTGTAGTTGTCATTAACTTCAGGAAAAAGAACATCTTCAAAGTAGACTGCAGTACATTCCATCCACCAGAGATTATCATAATTAAAATCATAGGCAAGTTGAACTGCATGATAATACTCATGGGCACAGGTTACTTTTTGATCACCAATTACTCTCCCCTCAGGATCATCATTCGGCCCAAAGGATGGTCCGGCAAAATCGCAATGTATTTCTATCCGCGATGTATAATCGTTCCACGAAGAATCACCCGGAATTCCCGGAATAGTTGCACCATAAGCGGCAATTCTAACCAGATAAATTGTATAGGGGTCTTCACTTTCTCTGGGAGGCGGAAGATAGCCGAGGGTATTATGATAATGTCGATATGAACTGTCGGCGTAAAGACCAATCCGTTCAACATAATCGGGGATACCATTTATATCGATGTCGTCGGCAGGAACAGCTTCGGTTCCAATAGTATCATAATGGATGGAAAATTTTGATTCCGGCGATACATATATAGCATCAAAATTATTGCGGGTTAAATATTCTGTCGCCAATGATCGTTGATCGGGCGTCATTTTATCCCAGTTTTGATACGCCTCCAATACTATCCCGGTAGCACTTTTTATTATCTCAGGAGAATCGGATCTGATATTATCAGGCAATGATGATTCAGCAAAGATTGACTGCAGATTATAAAACAGCTTATCCCCTAATCCTATTTTACCTTCAACATACAGCTGATCAATTCGGGATAATTGCCCGACGGCTGATTTATCAGAGGGGGCCTCAATCGCAAATGCATTTGATACAATCAATGGCAGAATTGCAAAATAAATAAATAATTTTAAATATGTTCTCAACATAAAACCTTGTCCTTACAGGTTGGTAATAGTAGTATTTTGGCCGATTTTATACCTGCTACTTATAATTTAAGTCTTTTTGCCTATTTGTCAAGTAACAATCACCTAATCCATTGCCAGACGCTCATCTATGCCTTATAAATACTGACCAACACCAAAAGATATTTGCCAATTTTTTATCTTTCCAGCATAGGCTAAATCTATTCTTATCATTTCAGCATTGGAAACCCGTTCGGTCCCAATTCTTATTCCACACCCAACCGTCCATAGAATTTGCTTCAATTCAAACCTCTCACCCTCTGACCAAGTCTGACCCATATCCAAAAACTGCGTTATTCCAAATTCTGCCGAAAGCATCTTAATTCCGGTAAAAAATCTATTCTCAATATTTACCCGAAATAACTTCTCCCCTTCGGTATAAAATCGGGGATATCCTCGCATTCCGCTGTTTTCACCCAAGTATAAAACTTCCTGTCCATCACTACGCCAATCTTCCAAATAAAGGGCCAAAACAGACGGCGTCAGCCAGGAAATAGTTCTATTATAATATCTTATCGAAAGATTTGTCGTTTTCCTGTAGTCGATTCCCCCTTTATACCAAAAAGTCCGAAGAAAGTTAAAAAATATCAGATTTGAGCCGAACTTGCCCGAATATCCACCCGAAAATGACATCGTTCTATAAAGCCTGCGGTCTGTTCCGGCATCAATGGCATAACCAGATGAAATTCCGGCCTGTATTCCCAAAGAAAGATCTTCAGGAAGGTTCATTCTGTTTATCCTTCTGGCCTTTATGTAATTAAAACTTGTGGCTGTGAAACTAATCAGATAGTTGGAATAGATACTGTCGACAGGAAAATTAAATGAGAAATCAGGAAAAAAAAGTGTGTCTTCTGAGATATTTATATCTTTATAATTATAGGCAAAACCGATACTAATTTTATTCTGATAGTCCCCAAAGCGATAGGCGGCAGATAATCCAAGTTCTTTACTTACAAATCTGTTTCTGGCAAATTCAACTTCGGAAGTATAATACTTATCTTTCCGATCAATATCTGTAAAACTAACACCATAACCAAATTTTGAATTCAGTGAAAATAGCGGCTTGACGACACTAATACTTTTACTTCCGATTTCCGGTTCGCCATTATAATAGGAATTTAAACCAAATCTTGAACCAAATAGCCGCCGTTCATAAAAAGATGCCCGAATGTAGTTTTCTTCAAATTCACGAATAAAATAGTCGAATGAAACTCTTTGTCCATATCCAAGAAAATTTAGCTCTTCAAAACCAAACTGATAAATGGTCTGGCCCGATTTGCGGCTTATTGTCGGTCCGCCGGCCAATGTCCAGCGATCGGAGGTTGACACTTTCATCAGATTCGAGCCATTTTCAGTTTTGGTTATCTCAATCTGCGCATCAAACAAATATGAAAGTGACCTTAAATTTCTTTCGGATTCATCGGCCAATTTTCGAGAAAAGAGGTCGCCTTTTTCAATAAGCAATTCTCGTCCGATAACATGTTTCTTGGTATTCAGATGTAATTTGTTGGCCAGCTTGAATATCCAAAATTTGTTTTCAGGCAGGGTTAAATCAAAAATATCGCCGTTTTCAATAATAATCGAATCAATTACAACGCCATCTTGAGCATTATCTTCCGCCCTGGCTATACTGGCCAAACCAATATTTAGTAAAACAAATATCAGGAAAAAGAATAATCCGTTTAATCTGAGAACTATATTTTTAATTTTTATTCTCCAAATTCAAAATACTCCTCATCGGCAACAATTATTCTTCTATCGGCACCAAAATATAATCAATTCAACGAATTCTCCAATAAAGGTTTGCACCCAATCAACCGATTTACTGATATAGTAAGTTTACATATATGAATACGCTACGAAAAAAAATCGGCGATATCCTTATTGCCAAAGGATTAATCACCACCAAACAACTCAATTCCGCCCTTGAAGAGCAGAATAATTCAGGCGGGAAACTGGGTCAAATACTGGTTGATAAAAAACTGATCTCTGAAGATCAACTTTCAGATGCTATCTCAGATCGACTCGGCATTCAAAAAATATCGTTGAAATCACTCGTCATTGATCCGCGTATCATATCAAAAGTCCCGGTTGAACTTGCCCGAAGGTATGAATTGATACCTGTCTTTAAAATCGGCGATATGATGACCGTGGCGATGGCTGATCCTCTGAATATCATAGCTATCGATGAGTTAAAATATCTGACTAAATTTGACATTAAACGAGTTATTGCCTCTGCAAGCGAAATTGCCGAAGCGATAGATGAATATTACTCGGTAGCCGATTCAATGAATGATGTCATTGGCGAATATCCGGGGGCAGCCGAAAAGGATATTGCCTTAACCGCTATTGATGAATCTACCATCGCCGAACAGGACACGCCGGTTGTCAAGCTCGTTAACCTTCTTATAACAACTGCCGTAAAGGCAAAGGCTTCAGATATTCATATTGAACCGGATGAAAATGTCCTCCGCATTCGTTATCGAATCAATGGCATTATGAAAAAAGAGGCCTCTCCCCCCAAAAATCTTCAGTCAGAAATCATATCTCGTATCAAGGTCGCTGCCAATATGGATGTTTCAGAAAAAAGGCTTCCGCAGGATGGCCGTCTTATGATGCGAGTTGACGGTTATGATATCGATTTGAGAATATCTACTTTACCAACTATTAATGGCGAAAAAATTGTCATCCGTATCCTTGATAAACGAGTCCTGAATATTGGTCTGGGACAACTTGGTTTCTCCGAATCTATTCTGGAAAAATGGGAAAACCTGATTCATGTTAAAGAAGGATTGATACTGATCACCGGTCCAACCTCAAGCGGAAAGACAACCACACTGTATTCAGTCCTGCAGGAAATAAACTCGTCGGAAAAAAATATTATTACCGTCGAAGATCCGGTCGAATACTCATTACCGATGATCAATCAGGTGCAGACCAATGAAAAAGCAGGACTCACTTTTGCCAGAGTATTACGTTCAATTCTCCGGCAAAACCCGGATATTATAATGATCGGTGAGATGCGTGATGCAGAAACAGCTTCAATGGCGATTCGTGCCGCCTTAACCGGTCATCTTGTTTTTTCTACCCTGCATACCAACGATGCTCCCAGCAGTATTGCCCGACTGGCCGATATGGGAATAGAAAGTTATCTGGTTGCCTCGGCCATAAAGGGAGTTTTGGCCCAGCGACTACTCAGAACCAACTGCCCGCATTGCCTTGAAGAATACGAACCGACCGATGTCCATTTAAGACTTGCTCATTATCAAAGCCTTCCCACTGATATCAAGTTTAGAAAAAGCGTCGGATGCAATAAATGCCGGATGACCTCATATATGGGGCAAACCGGGATTTATGAGCTAATTGAAGTTGATGAGAAAATCGCCGAAATGATAATCTCGGGAATCTCAGAGGTTAAAATAAGAAATTATGCGTATGAGCGGGGTTATCGTCCTCTATTTCAATCGGGCATAGAAAAAGTTATCGATGGCACTGTCTGCCTTGAAGAATTGCTAAGAGTTTCATCAATCGGCGAAGGCACCGTTTCTGCAGAGATGTCGAAACAAAGGGTCTCGATAAATGTCTGATACATTTTCATATAAAGCTCGGAATCAATTTGGTAAAAAACAATCCGGAGTTATTAAAGCCGATAGCCCCGAAAGAGTTGCCAGCATTCTGGCCGAACAGAACCTGATTCCGATTGACATCAAGGGCATAGATTCATTGACCAAACCAGGGTTGTTTGGATTTATGAAGGGGAAAATGTATGAAAGTCTTATCATTTTTACCCGTAATCTATCAACCCTTTATAAAGCCGGAATCCCGATTCTAAGGGCCCTGTCAATTATCAAAGTTGGTCCTGCCGAAGGATATTTCAACAAGGCGACTTCTAAAATCAGGGACCTGATAAGATCGGGAACATCACTTTCTGAAGCTCTCGGCGAGTTCCCTGATATCTTTCCCAGCATTTACAGATCAGCCATCTCAGCCGGTGAATTGTCAGGTAAGCTCGATAGTATCCTCGACTCACTTAGTTTTATGCTCGAAAAAGATATGGAACTGAATCGGCAGATCAAATCATCGGTCAGATACCCGGTTATGGTCTTGCTGGCGATTGTTGGCGCCTTTGCAGTTTTGATAACATTTGTTATTCCTCGATTTGTCGGATTTTATTCAAAAATGGGAACTGATCTTCCGGCACCGACCAAACTGTTGATCTGGCTCAATGACTTTATGAGCAATTATTGGGTAATAATTCTGGGCGGAATAGTAATAACGATCTTTATTCTCAAAAAAATATATTCCACATCCTCGGGCAGGTTGTTTTTCGACAAAATGTTTTTAAATATTCCCATTTTCGGCGATCTTATTATTAAAGGCAATATTGCCCGATTCGCGCATATGCTTCAAATATTGATTGCAAGCGGAATTCCAATCGTCAAAGCGCTTGAAACGCTTTCAGGGGTGATAAAAAACAGTCAATTATCCGCCGAAATCAAAATCCTCTCAGAATCGTTCCGGGAGGGGCGTGAAATAGAAAATCTTGCCTCAGAACTTCATTTTTTTCCCGATATGGCCCTTCAAATGATAAAAATCGGTACCGAAAGTGGTGCTTTGGAATCAATGTTATCCGAAGTGGCAAACCATTATACGCAGGAAGTCGAATATAAATCACGCCACCTGACGGCGCTTTTGGAACCTATTTTGACCATTGTATTGGGCATCTTTGTCTTAATTGTCGCCCTTGCTATCTTTTTGCCCATGTGGAACTTAATCTCTGCATTTAGAAAGTGAAATTATAAAGAATTACTACGATTTACCGATATTTACTACATAAGAATTTTATCAAATTTAGAAGGAGAATACAATGAAATTTCCCAAAACCTCCAACCGCGGTTTCACGCTGATTGAACTGGTAATCATCATCGTTATTCTCGGAATTCTCGCGGCAGTTGCAATTCCCAGATATACCAATATTACCGATGAAGCCAGAGAAGCATCAGCCAGAGCAGCGCTTGGCGGATTAAGATCAGGAATTGCGATTTTTTATGCCACCCAGGCAGTTCAAACCGGCACCGCTGTATGGCCGGCACAGATTGACCTTGAAACCATTGGTACCGTAATGGAACACTCTATCCCCGAAAATCCATTTCAGCTTGAAGCCAATGCCCCTGACAGTATTGTCACCGGCGTTGTCAAAGGAAACATAGTCGGTGCCAGAGGCGGTTGGGCATACAATGCCGCAACCGGCGAACTTTGGCCAAACACCTCCGGAAGCGGAGAAAATAACTGGTAATGGATTGGTTGAGTGAACCGATAGCAGGGACCCAAAAATGGCGTTCAGAAGTCGGCTTCACCCTGATTGAATTAGTTATTATAATTATCATTCTTGGGATCGTTGCGGCGGTGGCGATACCAAAATTCGGAACTCTTACAGAAGAAGCTAAAGCTAATGCAACTCGGGAGGAGATTCGACGAATTAAGACTGCTATTATTGGTGACCCGCAAGTTACGGCAGGCGGTCAATTTATTAGTCGCGGGTTCGAAGGTGATATTGGATACCCCCCCACAAACCTGTTAGATCTGGTAAGAAAACCTGATTCTATTTCCAGCTATGACAAATTTACCAGATTAGGCTGGAACGGACCGTATCTGGATAGTTCCGAGATTAACTTTCTTTATGATTCATGGGAAAATCTTTATAGTTATAATTCCGGCGCCAGAACAGTCGTCTCAACCAGCCTGACGCCGAATATAACTGTTACATTTTAATTACTACGCGTTGTGGCTACTATGTCAAAAGAAAAACAAAATATCGAAGGCAGTCCTGCTGCACTTTTTACAAAGGTCGGTCATAGGTGTGCCAAACTTCTCAGAAGACGCCTCGGTTTTCTAAGAACCATCTCATTGGTTATTGATCCTGACAGCGTTCAAATGGCGACCGTACAAAAGCTCGGTTTCTTTTCGCATCTGCTCGACGTAACTAAAATATATATACCGGCATCAATAAAAGATGAAGAGGTTGGACAAAATTATATAACCAATAAAATAAATGATTATGTCAAAAAATATGGACGACCCTTCACCAGATATATTCTTGGCGCCGGCGGTCAGGAAACAATCTTCAGAATGCTCAACCTGCCTGCTATGCCGAGAAAGGAACTT
>JAUVBC010000224.1 GCA_030591405.1 Candidatus Zixiibacteriota bacterium | reverse complement strand
TGCCTTGAATTATATTGTAACCGCAACTTACCCGACCGAATCATATTCAGGTAAAATCGAAACACCAACCGGACCATCAGATGAAAAGGTCAAAAAGTTTTTTGCCAAACAGCAATATCCAAAATATGATTTAGCCTCCGGCAAAGAATTTAAATTGCCATCTCCCAAAGCAAACGCACTGGCTGAGAAGAGATATTCTGAGTTTCTTCGGGAAGTATTGCCAAATGGAATTACAGTTATCATCAAATCAAATCCTGACAGCCGCGTTTTTGCCATAAACGTACTTGGAAAAAATCGCGCCGCTACTGAAATAGATGGAAAAGATGGAATCACCGATTTTGTTAACCGTATGATCGAAAAAGGAACGGCTAACAATAATGCCAGCGAACTCGCTATGAAACTTTCGTCGATTGGCGCCAAAGTGACACTTTATGATAATCCCTGGATACCGTTTGACGACCGGTACACCACCCGTCAGTTTTCCTTTATGAAATTTGAAACAATTGACGAATTTACATCGCAGGGAATAAAACTGTTTACCGAAATGATTGAACGGCCCGCCTTTGATTCGGTCGAGATGGAACAAGTTCGCAAGGAAATATATGGCCTGATTGGGCGCAATAGCGGATCGACCTACAAAACAGCACGCGATGCCTTTTATGAGAATCTTTTTGAAGGTACTCCCTACTCAAAGAAAATTAATGGAACCTTTCGAACTGTTGGATCAATCACGTTATCAGATATAAAAGAACATCACCGGAGAATCTATGCTCCGGAAAATATAATTATTACGGTTGGGACCAGACAACATCCGGCCGGAATAATGGCTCTATTAAGAGAGGAACTGCAAAAGATTCTAACAACAGGATTTACACCGATTGAATCGAATCAGCCAAAAAGTATTGCCGATGTCATCACCACCAATGAAAAGATGGATAAGGAACAGGTCTTTATTTATCTTGGGAATCTATTGCCTGGGGCAACATCACCAGATGCCTCTATTCTTAAAGTCGCCTCGGCGGTGCTGTCGGAGCGTCTTTCCAAAAATATAAGAGAAAAGCAGGGGCTGGCCTATCAGGTCGGCTCATCGGTGACTCTTGATAAACAGTTTGGCTGGTTTGTTTGCAGTATGGGAACCAGCACAGAAAATTATGAAAAGGCCAAAAAGGCAATAATGTCCGAAATTGAGAAACTAAAAACCGAACCGCCAACAGAAAACGAGTTGGAAACGGCCATCAATTCTATCTGGGGATCATACCTGTCGGCTAATCTGTCGCGCATAAACCAACTCTACTATATGGGAGTTTATGAATACCTTGGATTGGGATATAATTACGGCGACAAATACGTCAGCAAAATCAGATCGGTAACGACCGAGCAAGTATCAGAGGCGGCTCAAAAATATTTTAGCACCGAAAATTATGTTATCGCTACCGCCGGGAATATTTAATATTCGCCACGATTGGGAACGATACAAATAAACTCGAAATCTTCGTCATATGGATTGCTGAATTGATGTTCGGTGTTGGGTGGAACAAAAGCATAATCTTTTGTAGCGACTTCATGTTCGACGCCATCGATCATTAATATTCCTTTACCGGAGACAACATGATTAATATGTTCCCAATCATGCTGATGCTTTGGTGTATGTCCACCCGGTTTCATTTTAAAAACCCGCAAAGTGTGATCGCTCCAACCTTCATTGAGCCCCACCGGGACCTTTTTGGTCACGCCTGAAACACCATCCATTTCTACTTTGATTTCTTCTATTTCATTATTTTTAAAAATTGGCAAAACAACCTCCATTATTGCTATCCATTCTTCATTTACTTATCATATACGGAACAAAACAGTTTTTATTTTGAAAGCACACAGGTATAAACTAAATTTATATTATGAAAGACAAGCTCAAAATAATAGCCATTTCCAAAAAACAGGGATGTTGCCAGATTGTTTTATCAAATGATGATAAAGCTGTTCTCAGTTGGGGAATTCTTAAAAAATATCAGTTGAAAAAAGGAACTGAAATTTCAATTGAGTCTCTCTATGAAATCAAAGCCGAATCTGATTTTATCCGAGCCGAAAACTATTGTTCTTATTTATTGGCACGCCGCGAATATTCATCCGGGATGCTAAAAAACAAACTTTTCAGCAAAAATTATGATGCCGATATTAGCAATGCTGTAATAAATAAACTCAAGCAAGCGAAGCTTGTTGATGACAACCGTTTTGCTCATCTTGCGGTTGAAACTCTCCTCCGCAATAAACCGGCCGGTCGAAGTTACCTTATCGCCTATCTGAAAAGTAAGTATATTTCTCGGGATTTGGCTGAAACCGCGGTAGATGAACTTCTGCAAAATATCGATGAAAAGTAGCTGGCCGAAAGGGTATTGAAAAGCCGATTTCGACAATATCTCAAATTTGACCTTGAAACTGCCCGCCGGAAAGCGTATAATTATCTATCGCGCCGGGCAATAAGCTATGGGGCGTCCAAATTTGCGTTTGAAAAAATATGCAGAGAAGAAAAACTGTTTAACGAGGAGTCAGACGATTAATATTTCGGAGATCAGAAAAGCATTTGTCGAGTATTTCAAAGACAGAGATCATAAGCAGATTATATCATCGCCGGTAATACCGTTTGATGACCCAACGATTATGTTTGCTAACGCCGGGATGAATCAATTTAAAGATATCTTTACCGGGCAAAAAAAAGCTGAGCATCCGCGTGCCGTATCGGTCCAGAAATGTATGCGGGCAGGAGGAAAACATAACGACCTGGAAAATGTAGGCCGCACCGGACGGCATCATACCTTTTTCGAGATGCTCGGAAATTTTTCATTCGGCGATTACTTCAAAGAAGAGGCGATCAGTTACGCCTGGGAATTTATTACAAAAAATCTTGCTTTGCCGGCTGATAAACTTTATGCCACCGTTTATACCGATGACAACGAAGCATATGCACTCTGGGAAAAAATCGCACCAGAACTTAAGAACGGCCGAATTCTTCGTTTTGGTAAAAAAGATAATTACTGGTCGATGGGTAATGTTGGCCCCTGCGGCCCCTGCAGTGAACTTCATTTTGACCGGGGTGATAAATTTGGAACCGGCCCTGAGGCGGTTGTTAACGGCGAAGCTGATCGTTATGTTGAGATCTGGAATCTGGTTTTTATGCAGTACAATAAAAAACCGGATGGTACAATCGAACCACTGCCGAAACCATCGGTTGATACTGGCGCCGGATTGGAACGTCTCGCATGTATATTGCAAAACGCTGAATCTAACTATGAAATCGAACTATTTCAAAATTTAATCGGTGCTATTAGCGATATCACCGGAGTCAAATATTCACACGAAGCTGCCGGTTTATCGCATCGGGTTATTGCCGACCATATTCGTGCTTTGACATTTTGCATCGCCGATGGCGGCGGGCTGTCAAACGAGAAACAGGGATACGTTCTTCGCAGAATTTTGCGCCGTGCCGCTCGACACGGGCGTAAGTTAAATATGCAGGAACCGTTTATTTATAAGCTGGTTTCCCCGCTGGTTGCTCTGATGGGAGATGTTTATCCGGAAATAAGGGAGAAGTTGACTCATATTGAAAATGTCATCCATGCTGAAGAGGAATCATTTGGCCGCACCCTCGATACCGGATTGGAACTATTTGAAAATGTTATTGGCGAAATGAAAAAGAACAAAACCACGATTGTGGCCGGTGCAGATGTTTTCAAACTGTGTGATACTTTCGGTTTCCCGCCCGATTTAACCCGGGTTATGGCTGAGGAGCAAGGATTCAGCATTGATGAAGAGCGATTTAAACAACTAATGGAACAACAGCAAAAACAATCACGCAACACTTGTCGGCAAGATGCAACTTGCACCGAGCAAATTAAATTTATGCTCGACGAAATACTAAAAGATGCCTTACCATCTGAAACAGAAACCGAATTTGTTCGCGATGTTAATTCGCTGGAGTCAAATATAATTGAGATATTTGAGTTTAAGCAGGGCGAAGTTCCTTATCTTGTTATTATTCCGGAGAAAACTCCTTTTTATGTCGAAGGCGGCGGACAGGTTGGCGATTTCGGAACAATTTCACATCCGTTATTTAAAGCAAAAATTGATACGACTATAAAATTTAAAAACGTTATCGTCCATATTGGACAACTGGAAGAAAAAAAATACAGTGATATTGAAGAAATAACTAATTTAAAAATCAAGCTCACTATAGACAAGAATAATAAATTAGATATAAAACGTAATCATACCGCGACTCATCTGCTGCACGCCGCCCTGCGGCAGGTATTGGGCGAACATGTCAGGCAGTCAGGTTCGTATGTTGGCCCGGATAAACTTCGTTTTGACTTTTCTCATT
>JAUVBC010000014.1 GCA_030591405.1 Candidatus Zixiibacteriota bacterium | reverse complement strand
CCTCCAATGGCCGAGAAGGCAATTTTTTTCCTTTGCGGATGAAAGAGAAATACAATAAGCAGGACAATCAAGCCGCCGATCAATCGGATTTCAGTCGCCCAAAGAAGCGGAGATTGATCTAAAAGCGGTTTTATCATTACTATCCCAACCGCCATCGTTCCCGTTCCCAAAACACCATATAACAAGCCGAGGAAAAAATCGCGGCGGGAAACTTTCCCTCTCCCCTTTTTGTGCGTGGCAGCCAAAATCGCCGAGAGAACCAGAACAACGCCGACGACCTGTATGAAAGTAAAAGATTCCCCAAGCCAGAGTATTGATAAAGAGATAATAAACGGACTGTACAAACAATCGACAATCGCCGTCATTCCGGCACCAATAAGATTCAGACATTTGAAAAATAATGTATCGGCAATACCTATCCCCAAGGCACCGCTTAATATCAGAAGCCAATAATCTTTGGCCGGCACTGGCCGAATTAAAGATTCACCCATTATTAGCATGGTTATGAAAAAAAGTGAAAAGGCCAGAATATTTTTGTAAGTATTGAGGGCAATAGGATGAACCGATTCGCCGCTTTTTTTGAAAAGGATAACGGCCATTCCCCAGGCAATGGCCGTTCCCAATGCAAAGGTCTCACCAAGATATTGCTGTATAAAGTCCATTCAATCCCTCTAAAGGCGCCTAACTCAATCTGAAGTATCGAATGGCCAATTTACTCCGAAAACCAAATAAGTCAAGCTCCGGAGATATTTATCCATGTCATTAATGTTTTACTATTGACATAATTATCAAAATAACTGAATATAGACTGAAGAAATGGAATATTCAAATCAAGGCGATTATTTTATCTGAATCTGTATGAAATGGATTCAAAATTGGGAGGTTACTGGAGATGCCGGTTAAGCCGATCATATTAAAATTTTTAGGCATTGTTGTTTTATCCTGTATGATTTTAGGATGTGGACAGGTTTCCGAAGATATTACTTACACGACAAAATCAGACAAGGCACTTCGGCTTTTTTTGGATGGTATAGAAAAAACCGATAATTTTTATAATGACGAGGCTCGCGCGCTTTTTGGTAAAGCGGTTGAGTTGGATCCTGAATTCGCCATGGCCTATTTCTACTGGGCAATTACTTCGGTCACTCAAGATGATTTTCAATCCCGCCTTTCCCGAGCGGTAGAATTAATTGATAAGACCTCTGAGCCTGAAAGATTATTAATATTAAGTCGGAAGGCAGCCAACGATGATAGTGTTGGACTATCTTTAGAATACTTACAGCATCTGGTTGAAATATGCCCCAATGGAAAGCGGGCCCATATGGCTCTTGGTGTTTTCTATTATGGTCAACAGGAATGGTCTTTGGCTATTGATGAAATGAATATTGTCACATCTATAGATCCTAATTTTGCGCCGGTTTATAATTTGCTGGGTTATGCCTATGCTAATATAAAAAAATATCCCGAGGCGATAGGCGCCCTGAAAAAATATTCAGAGTTACGACCAGAGGATCCAAATCCTCATGATTCAATGGGCGAAATATTTTTGATAATAGGGGATTATGATAATTCCCTGAAACAATACACAATGTCTTTAAAACTTGAATCAGACTATGTGCCTTCCAACGCCGGATTGGGACATAATTATGTTTTTATGGGCGAATTCGACAAAGCGCGAACAGCCTACGATGAGATTTTTATCAATGCCCGCAATATAGCCGACACAAACACCGCCTACTTATGGAAATCTATATCATATATCCATCAAGAGCAAAGCGATAAGGCTATCGAAGTACAAAAAGAGCATCTCGAACATGCCAAAATCCTAACCGATATTTATACCCAGGCATTAATTCATGGACGGATGGCAACCATTTATCGTGAAAAGGGTGATTTTGAAAAGGCTCTTCAGGAATGTGACAATATGCGGGAAATCGCCGAGCGACCTGATATGCAGCCGGGGCTGAAGGAAGTATATGAACGTAATTACCTCTTCACCGAAGCAATTGTATATAGTCGCTTGGGTAAAAAGGATAAAGCCCGGAAAAAATTGGATATATTTAAACAATCGGCGCGCGCCTCAAAAAATAACGTCACCTTAAAGATATATCGAGGACTTGAAGGTATGGTGGCCTATTGGAACAAAGATTATGATAATGCCATCAACCATTTGAGGGATTCCGACCCGCTTAATCAATATTTCAGATATTATCTCGGCCTGTGTTATTTAAAAACTGGTGAAGAGGAAGAGGCGCATGAGACGTTTAATGAGATCGTGGCCTTTAATCGAAACAATTTACTATATTCGTTTGTCCGCCCCAAAGCAGCAAAGCTTTTATAATTTTCATGCAAAATAATGGGCCGCTATTTTTCAGAAATAACGGCCCTTACACATAGTCCCCTTAATATTTAAAAAATATTATCTCATAGTACCAACATAATGCGAAGTCAACTGTTTTTCACGAATCCTTGCATCAGTATAATCGGGAAGTAACATTGGAGCAACCTTGTCCTTTGCGATACCAGCTTTATCAGCTTCCTCATTATATTTGATTACATGCTCAAGTGATAACTTGCTTCCGTTGGCATTCTCATTGGCAAAATCTGCGGCACTCTTGCCTGCGATTCTGCCATAGACAATAATATCAAGAAGCGAATTGCCCATCAAACGATTCTCGCCATGAATTCCGCCGCCGACTTCACCGGCAACAAACAGACCCGGCAGAGATGTATGACCGGTATTCTTAAACTCCAGTCCCCCGTTTTGATAATGCAGGGTTGGGTAAATAAGCATCGGCTCTTTGGAAATATCAATCCCAAATCGTTTGTAAAGTATAAATTTGCCGGGGAACTCGCGTTCAACTGTGCCCGGTCCGGCCAGATTTTCAATCATCGGCGAATCAAGCCAGATACCGACTTTGCCGGATGGAGTCGGGACACCCTTACCATCTTCGATACATTCCTTAATAATCGAAGCCGCTTCGACATCACGCGGTTCACGCTCATTAACAAACTGCTGTCCTTCAATATTAACCAGATTGGCACCTGAACCACGGAATTTTTCCGTAATCAAAATGCCTTCGGCTTGTTCGGGAAAGACAATGCCGGTCGGATGATACTGCACCGTATGTAAAAAACAGACCTTAACACCAGCGCGATATGCCATCACAATACCATCGGCAGTTGCACCATAATGGTTGGTAGTCATAAAGCCCTGAATATGCAAACGACCGCTGCCACCGGTCGCCATAACAATTGATTTAGCCTTGACCGTGATATATTCCTCGGTTTCCATATTGTACAAAACGGCACCGGCACATTCGCCTTTTTCATTCAGAATCAATTCCACTGCAGGGGAAAATTCCAGCACCTGAATATCATCGGAATGATTACGAGCCTCATCGCGAATTGTCCGCATAATTTCAGCACCGGTAATATCGGCGGCATAGTGCATCCGTTTCCGGGAAGTTCCACCACCATGAATCGTCTTCATTGTTCCATCAGGATACTTGGAGAAATTACAACCCTGATTTTCAAGCCATTTAATTGCGCTGGGGGCATTATTCGCTAATGTCTCAGCAAGCTCGGGGACATTATTGAAATGGCCGCCGCCCATAATATCAAGATAATGGAAATATGGAGAATCTTTATGACCCTTGGTCGCCGCTTGAATGCCACCTTCGGCCATCATGGTATTGGCATCGCCATGTCTTAGTTTAGTAGCAATAATAACCTTACAGCCATTTTCTACGGCCAGAATTGCCGCTGAGGTTCCGGCTCCACCACCGCCAAGAACCAACACATCAGTTTCATAATCGGTCTTGATCAAATTAACATCAGCCGGATTCACGCGGCTGTGTGCCTCAAGAACCTCGGCCATCTCATGAGCAATCTTATATCCCTTGCTGGGACCGATTGATAATTCATGACGTCCTTCATCTTTAAAATCAGGGTGATATTTTAATCGATCGGTGCGAGCATCAAGCGAAAGAAAAGGGACCTCTTCATTTTTCAGTTTACGGGCAACCCTTTCGGCACGCGTGCTCTCAACAACCTTAATTAACTTTTTTAATTCTTCCGGGTACGGCATATCTATCCTCGTCTCATTTAATTTTTAAATTAAAGCCCTATATTTTCTTTTGGAGTCCAGTCTTCGCCGCCGGTGGCAGGTTCCAGTTCACGGGCTGTATAAGTCTCCTTAAGCATATTAATATCCATCACCTTTAACCCAGTGAGACTTTCCTGATATCTTCCGCTTTCAATATTGGCTACCATTGTTTTCAGGTGCTCAGCCTGTGGAGTCAGATAACGCCCGTTAATGCGACGAGCCAATTGCGCAATATGATACTGCGGCAACTCGCCCATACAGCGACTGGCACACAAACCACATTGGATACAATCGAAAGAAATTTCTGCCGCCGCCTTAATATCGCCACGTTTGAGCGCAGAAATATAATCCATCACCTCAACATCCATCGGGCATACTTTGCTGCAGGCGTTGCAGGCGACACAGCGGAACAGTTCCTGATATAAATCAAAAACTTCTTCCGGTTTTCCGGTTAATTCTTCAAAGTTATAAGTCGAACGAATGGCCGGATAAAACGGGATCTGGGTAAGATACATATCCGGTTCAACAACTGTCTGACAGGCCAGACCAGACATAATTTTATAACTGCCCGGTTTACGATACACCGTACTGCAGGCACCGCAAACGCCGCCTCGGCAACCACAGCCGCGAATATACCGATAACCCGCATATTCGATCGCCTTCATGATTGTCAGCGTTTCAGGCACCTCATATTTCTTTCCCATAATATAAATGGGAATCAATTTGGCCTTGATTTCAACTGCTTTCACTTCTGTCATATTTGCCTCATATCTCTAATAAATAAATTATTACCTTAATCAGGTAGTAACCTTCTCAAGTAGATTTTTACCTTTCAAAAATTCCTGCGAAATATTTTGATTTAAATCGAGATTATAATTTTCCGGATCGACTCCCAGCGCCACCGCCATCAACTGCGTAAAATAAAACATCGGTAGTGCTTTGGTACCTTTATACTTTTTCAGCATCTCTTCCTGCCGATGCCCCAGATTATAATCGCAGAGAGGACAGGTCAGAGCCATCGCTTCGGCACCATGAGCGGTGGCATCGGTGATAATATCATTCGAAACTTTCAGCGCCGCCTCAGGATTACCAAGCACCTGATATGATCCGCAGCACTCAATCGCTTTGGGGAATTTGACGATCTCGGCACCAAGCGCTTCCATACATTCCTCAAAAACAACCGGCGAATTCGATTTGTCGATTGAAACGTCACCGGGACGAAGCAAAGTGCAGCCATAATATGGGGCCAATTTCATTCCGTTGAGCGAATTCTTTACGCTTGCCTTAAGTTTGTCCCAACCAATTTCATCGCGAATAAAATCAAGAAAATGCACGACTTTGATCTCACCTTTGTAATCAGGCTCTTCATCCATGAAGTCGTTGATCGTGCCGCGCTTTACTTCATCGTTTTTCATCAGCTCATTGGCCCGAGCCAATGTGTTGTAACACATTGAACATAAGGTCAAAACGGTATCAAATCCCTGCTCCTGCACACGAATCAGATCACGAACCGGCGCAATTAAATGGATAAGATCATCATCGGATAACGAATAAACTGCCCCGCAACAGTTCCAGCGCGGGAGTTCTTCATACTCGACACCGAGGGCATCAAGACAGGCCAAAGCCGATGATTCCAGGTTTTTGGCCTTCGTTTTTAATGTACATCCGGGATAATAACTAATCTTCATTATAGTACCTCATGATGTCAGTTTGCGAAAGCCGGAAACCATTGCCACCTGTGGAAGTTTTTCAGTATCTTCCTTGCTGATCTCCGAAGGGTTAATTATATCTTCATTCTTGCGCAGTTTCAGTTGGCGAAGTGATTCCATAACCCTGGTTATGTCAATTCCACGCGGACAGCGAACCATACACATGTGGCACGAAGCGCAGACCCAGTGCGTATTGGCCTCTTCGAGCGCATCTTTCCGCCCCAATTGAAGAAGTGCCATCACCCGTCTTGGCAAAACCGTGATCTGGTCAGCCATCGGACAAGATCCCGAACAGGTACCACACTGGTAACATTTCTGAAAATCTTCGCCGCTAATTTCTTTCACCTTTTGCCGAAACTGCTCATCGGCAGTTTCTTTGGATATTTTTATGGGCATTGGAACCTCTTTGCAGTGGTGATTGTTTGCGGTAGGTTAGTAATTCGTTTCATTTCTATCAGCACAAATGATGTTATATCATTTAACTCAATTGTCTTAACTTCTATTTTTTGAATATATATAAAACAAGCCTGCGACACAACTACTTTGCGAAATTTTTCACAATATATTTTATTATTTTCATATTATTTATTCGCAAAATATAAAACATCAAGTATTACTTGATATATTGCCCTCATATCATTTTCTACAGTATACTTACCGCTTGCCACCGGAGACCAATAACTCAGTCTAAATAAATGCTTTCAACTTGCGTGTTTCATGATTATAATATCATACGTATTATTGATATATTAGAAAGTGAATAGAATGTCTAAAATTAAAATAATGACTCAAAACGATGTCGATTTTGCGGTCGGATTGACTAATGTTGAAAAATGGGCCAACGGCAAAGATGATTTTGAACGCCTCATTAAACTCAATCCAGATGGAAATTTTGTCGCTTTTGAAAATGATAAAAGAGTCGGCATTATTGCCTCAGCTATTTTTGGAAAACTTGCCTTTGTTGGCAATCTTATTGTTCCCCAAAAATACCGCGGCAAAGGAATTGGCAGGGGATTGATGGAATATGTCCTGAAATATCTCGGCCAACATAAAAAAGTATCAACAATTGAGCTTGATGGCGATTTCCCGGCGGTGGAGCTGTATCGGAAACTTGGGTTCCGAGACAAATATTTCTCATTTCGTTTCTGCCGCAAACCGGCTGATTGCTCAACTGGAGAAATCGAAGCAAGTATTGTCGATCCGGCTAAAATAATTGAGCTGGATAATAAATTAATAGTTGTCCCCGAAGTGTCCAGAGATAAATTCTTAACCGAATTCATAAATCTGCATAACGGGCAGGTTTACGTTACCGGCGATAGTAAATCTTCTGGATACTCTGTAGTAAGGCAATGCTTTGGTGACTACTATGTAATTGGTCCGACAATGGCCAAAAATCCCAAAGATGCCAAGTTACTCATTAAATCAATTATAAACAATTACAGCTCGGAAGTAATTTATGTCGGAGTCCCGGAGATCAACAGGGATGCAGTTAATATTATGCTAAATAATGGCTTTCATTATGAGCAGCCATCATTGCGAATGTATCTTGGGGAAAAAATCGATTACGAGAAAAACATCTATACTATTATATCAGGCGATGTCGGCTGATCCTCATAGCCAAATTAAAAAATTCAATTACTATTCTATTCAGAATCGGTATCGGCGAAAATATGGTTTTCAAATGAATTGCAAATCATATCAATCGTCTCATACGGCGGCTCAATAAATTGAAATCCGGTATCAAAGAAATCGGTATTCACATCAGGCCCGTTCCAAACCGATTTGGCATCAAATGAGATCTCTCCGATATCATGAATCTTCTCAGGTAATGGCATTTTAAGCTTAGTAACCGTTCCAACCGGAACCGGCTTTTCGCTGACCAGCATCATACCGCCGGTCGTAATATCAACCAGCCGTCCGATTGTTTTACTGGTTTCCTGGTCATATACTTTGATATAAAATATCGAATGCCGTCTTTTATGCTTTCTGCGTTCGTCCATTTTTGACTCTCCCCTCAATATTCCGTATCATTCTATTTATATTAACTGTCTATTAAAATTATCGGAATGGATCATCCAAATCAATATAAAAATTATTTGGAACCTATTCTCTCCAAATAATGTAAAAAATGAAAAATGTATAACCAGCTTGACAAATTTCAGATTTTGTGTATTTTTGTCAGCTAATAAAATTGGAAAAATAATAGCAGGAAAATTGATAAGGATACTATGATATCAGTCCAGAATCTTACCAAGTATTACGGAACATCTCTGGCGGTCGACAATATCTCATTTGACATTGCTAAAGGAACGGTGGTCGGATTTCTTGGGCCCAATGGGGCCGGTAAATCGACCACTGTCAGGATTATAACCTGCTACCTCGCTCCTACTTCCGGGACGGTGCAGGTTGATGACAATGATGTTATGACTGAATCGCTTGAGGTGCGTAAAAAAATCGGCTATCTGCCTGAAAGCGCTCCGCTTTATTATGATATGAACGTCGTTGACCATATTAAATTTGTCCAGAGCATGCGTCTGGGATCAGCCGTTTCAAATGGCCATCGCATCAAGGAAGTAATTGATATTTGCGGGCTTGGCGATGTGGTTCGAAAAAATGTCGCCGAACTGTCAAAAGGGTATCGTCAGCGGCTCGGTTTGGCTCAGGCGCTTGTCCATGACCCTGAAATCCTGATTCTCGATGAACCGACTGTCGGACTTGATCCGAATCAGATTATCGAAATCAGAAACCTGATTACCGAACTTGGCAAAGAGAAAACTATTATTCTCTGCTCGCATATTCTTCCTGAGGTTGAGGCAACCTGCGGCCGCGTCCTGATTATCAACGAGGGCAAAATTGTTGCCGACGGAACCCCGACCGAGCTTCAGTCTTCGTTTGAGGGTAAAGGCCGGATAATAATTCAGGCCAAAAACAACCTTGACCAATTTATTGAAAAATCAACTCAGATCGCCGGAATCGAGAGAATAGTTAACACGCGAATAATAACCGAAAACCTTAAAGAGATAGATTTTGAAACAATTAAAGGCATTGATCCCCGTGAAGATATATTCAAACTCTGTATCGAAAATCAAACGGTTCTGCTTGAGATGAAACGCGAAGAAACTTCACTTGAAGATATCTTCCGTCAGTTGACCGGGAAGGAGCAGCTACAATGAACCAAATTCTTGTCCTGGCCAAAAAGGAATTTCGATCTTATTTTGACTCACCGGTAGCGTATGTTGTTATAACTTTGTTTTTGATTATTGCCGGTTGGCAGTTTTCATCAACGATGTTTCTCAACAATACGGCCGATTTGAGATCATTGTTCAGTATCACCAAATTCATTCTGTTATTCTTTATCCCGGCTGTTTCAATGCGGCTTTTCTCCGAGGAAAAAAGGGGCGGAACCCTTGAAATTCTGATGACCCTGCCGGTTAAAGACTGGAAATTAGTATTGGGAAAATTTCTTGCCGCTTATGCTTTGATTTTGGTAACGCTGGTTCTGACCGGCATTCATTATATCAGTATTTCATCGATGGGTGACCCTGATTTTGGTGCCTCAATGGGAGGATATATCGGACTGGCGCTGGTGGTTGGTGTTTATCTGTCAATCGGGATCTTTACCTCAAGCCTGACCGAAAACCAGATCATTGCATTTATTATGGCTTTTGTAATAATATTTATATTTTTTATGCTTGATAAGCTGGTGTTTTTGATGCCCGGTTTTCTGGCCAACATCTTGGAATTTCTTTCGATTGATTATCATTATAACAATATATCTCGGGGTGTTATCGATTCTCGGAACCTCATTTATTATTTTTCGATGATATTTATGTTCCTGTTCCTGACGGTGCAGGTTCTTGAAAGCAGGAAGTGGAAATAATGGCTAAGGAAATAAAAACTAAATCAACAGCATTGATGCTGATTGTAATTGTCGCAGCAATTTTGATCATTATCAATCTTATTTCGCTGAACTTTTTCTCCCGTTTTGATTTGACCGATGATAATATCTACTCGCTCTCGGATTCATCAAAAAATCTTGTTGCCGGACTTGATGATAAACTGACCATCCGGGCTTATATAACCGAAGATCTCCCCGCTCCTCATAATGGTCATGCCCGGTATCTCAAAGATATGCTCGATGATTACAAAGCATATTCGAACGGCAATCTGCAGTATGAGTTTATCGATCCGGCCAAAACCGACAAAGAAGAAGAAGCGATGAGTTACCGCATCCCGGCAGTACAGTTTAATGTCTTCCGCAATGATAAGACCGAATTTATTAAGGCCTACAAGGGATTAGTTTTGCTGTATGGCGATAAACAACATGTCATTCAGTATATTGAATCAACCCAAAATCTCGAATATGAGATAACACTCGCCATAAAAAAGCTGACCACAACTGATGTTCCGTTTATCGGCTTCACGATGGGTAATATGGAACCGGATATGCAGCAGGGGTTAACGTGGGCATATCAGAAGTTGCAGGAAGAATATCGAGTGCAATTTATTAACCTCGATAATGTTCGCAATATCCCGGAACAACTTGACGCCCTCTTTGTCGTTCAACCGAGAGAAAAATTGAACGCCTGGGAACTGTATCTGATTGACCAGTTTATTATGCACGGTGGAAAAGTCTCATTCCTTTTTAATCCGTTTGAAGTCAACGTTACTCAGGCAATAGTGGCCCCGATTGATAATGGACTTGACGGAATGCTGCGATCTTATGGTATAGGTGTTAAAGGCAGCCTGATTGTTGACGCCCAATGTAATGTTATTCCTGTAACCCGCGACATGGGTGGGTTCAGGGTTCAGTCAATTTCGCAGTATCCATATTTTATAAAAATATCTAATTTCAACGACAGTATCCCGATTGTAAAAGATCTCAATTCACTCGATATGCTTTTTGTCAGTCCGCTTGATCTGTCGCTTCCGCTACAGGAAAATCAGACGCGCGAAATACTTTTTTCATCATCTGATATGACCGGCTCGCGGGCACTTCCAATTGATATCTCCCCGGAAAAACAATATCAGCAATCGGATTTTACCGAATCCAAGCTCCCGTTAGGTGCGGTTTTGTCGGGTAGTTTTAAAAGTTATTATGCCAAGAATGAAACAACTCCCGTATATGAAGGGCCCGACTCAACGGGAACCACACCATTTCCGGTCAGAGTCAATGAAACATCCGACGCACGGATAGTTGTTATTGGTAATGGATCATTTATTACAGATGATTTCAGGCGTAGCAATAGCGGATTTGTTTTGCTAATGAATATCTGTGACTGGCTGACCCAGGATAAGGGGCTGATATCAATTCGATCAAGATCTGTTTCGGCCAGAGCTCTTGATGCTCAAACTGACGGCACCAAACAATTTGTCAAATACTCGAACATCTTTGCCATGCCACTTCTGGTGATTCTTTTTGGGTTAGGTCGCTGGCAATATAAAAGATCATTAAAGAAAAGAAATGTATCATGAAAAGATTGATGATTCCGGCCATCATTCTGGTCGCAGCTGTTGTTATCTGGCTTGTTCAAAGCAATTATGAAAAGAAACGAATAGCGGGAACAACCATAAACAATTTCCTTGAATTAGATGCCGCTGATATTAATCGAATTGTTATTGTTCTCCCGGGAGATACTTTAAAATTGTATAAGGATGATCCGGTTTGGCTACTGGAAAACGGCCCCACACCCAGAATGGCCGATATGATGGTTATGAACAATGTCATTGGCGCAGCGACTTCAATAACGGTCGGCAATGTCGTTTCAGAAAACAGGGAACAACAAACAATTTTCCAAGTTGATTCGACTAACGGTGTTTTAGTTGGGTTTTACAATGACAGCACTCTTCTCAATTCTGTCATTATCGGCAAACTAACCAGCGATAATGCTCATACTTATATTAGAATTCCCGGGTCGGATGAGGTTTATAGTTCTAATAAAGTCCTGACTTTTACTTTTAATAGGGATAGAAATCAGTGGTTGGATAAAACTATTTTTGCCATGAATCCGGACCTGATTGAATCGGTAGAATTGAAACAACCGGATAAGAGTACAAAATTAAATCTTTCCGGGGACAGTTGGTATGTTTCCAAAAAGCCATACACTGATAAAATTCCGGCTGACTCCACCAAAGTAATAAATTTCCTCAGACGACTCTGTTACCTGCGTGGAAATGATTTTGCCAATATCTCTGATAAAGGCAATATTAATTTTGAGAATCCTGCTTTGATTATTGATATCACTTTGCCCGATGGTTCCATACAAATTGAATTTTCTAAAATTATTGATAAAGACCTGGGCCGTTATTTTTGTCGAAGAGCCGACCAGCAGGACACACTGGTGGTCTCGATGCCGGTATTTAATGACATCAACAAAGATTTTACCGGATTTATGCCTGAATAAGAATCAGCTCTGCGAATCTTAATTCTTGCATATTTGTATTTATTTATTAGATTGTAATACATTCTAATAAGGAGGTTTTTTATGGCTTCATTTATCATGGCCATGACTATCAACCCCAGTGCCAAAAAACTACATTCAGAATTACCCGGCAAAATTAATGACTCACTTGAAGTATTTACCGAGAATGAAGTTAAGGTAAATAATCTTTATGCCACATTGGGAAGATATGATTTCCTCGCCGTATTTGATGCTGTTGATCAGACAGCCGCATTTAAAATCGCGAGTGAAATCAATAACATGGGTATCTTGGAAACGGAGACCTGGCCGATTGTTTCATACGACGATTTTTCCAAACTACTGACTTAATTCGCCATTCTCGACTGATTTCGTAAATGATCAGAAAACTTAAGACCTATTGTCCCAATATTCCTGATACGTGACTTTTTATAAATGGTATCTGATCCTCAACGTATGGATTCAGTTCGATCGCTCTGTTAAACGCCTTGTCTGATTCAATTCGATACGGTTCTGACCCGGTTATCAAATATGCCCGATAATAAAGAAATCCGGATTTCAGGAAAATTGAGAAATCATCAGGAAACAATTGCATCACTTTTTGAATTTGCGCAAATCCCCGATCGGTCAAACCTCTCATTATCATTACTTCCGGCATCAGCATCAACGCAGAGCGGTTATCCGAATATTTTTTAATAAATCTGTCCAAATAATAATAGGTACTGTCAAGCTCAGAGCGGTTTAGAAAATCTATTGCTATCTCATAATCGCTTAACATATATGAAACAGGTCTCAGGCCCATCGCTTCCCTATCTATTCTAAGAATTGAAATTTCGACATCCCTTATCCAATACATGGCTACTTCCGATGAGATTTTCAATCCCGGATAAACGACATTGGCAACATTCAGGTTGCTGGCATCCATTGCAAGATGCGTAAATGGAAATTTATTGAAAAGAGTCGGATCCTTAAATGACATTCCAAACATATAAATAAATGATTTAAGATTATTGTCTGCGGTCAGACTCTGAGAATATGGTCCTGCCACAACTGCATTTTCGCCAAGATTTTGTTGCAGTTCCCTGCCGGCAGTCTGGAATGTATAGGTCCCATCCCTAAACCAGCTATAACTCCAATAATACTGATAACAAATTGAGGCCAAAAGAAATATCGTCAGCAAAATACTCTTATGATGAATTACCTTAAGCGTCTTATCCCTGAAAATAAAACAGACAATTGTAAAACTAACCGCAATAATAATGGAAATAAGAATTTCTTTTATTGTGAATGATGATGCCTGCAGACCAATCATACCGATGATCACAAATTGAAATATAAAAAAGAATCCAATATAAAAAAGTAACACCGATCTGGGACGACTCAGTTTTACTTTTTTAATATTTTCCAATTTTGATGATAAGGTAATTGCGATAATACCGGCAATTGGCAATATCAGGAATAATTGATATCGCAGCGGCCGATAGTTTGGAAACATAAGGAACAGATAACCGGCGGCAAGCCAGCCGATAAAGAATAGAATATGCCGATTTTCTTTAAGCCATTTGTCGATTCGCCCTGACCTTAAAATCAGCGACAAACATGATACAAACAGCAATAGGGTCACAAATGGTGAGAAAAAGTATAACTTTGTCGCCGAGCCAAATGTAAACAGATTTTCGATCAAACGAAGCGGTGAAGTTAATGCTTCCGGCGCTCCATACATCCCAACCGTCTGTTCCTGCAGATACCTATAAACGGTGCCGATATTTTCACCATAGTACAACATGGCAAGAATAAATAACGATATAACCGATGAGGAAATCAGAATAATAGATTGCTTCCAAAATTCTTTTTTGTTT